>NZ_JBHSFK010000019.1:0-212175 GCF_042653945.1 Streptomyces vulcanius
CTCCCCCCACCCACCCACCCGTCTCGGTACTCCAGAAGGCGCCCCCCCGGGGGCCCCGCCCCCGGACCCCCCTTTGCCCACCCACCCACCCACCCGACTCGGTTGGTTGGGTGGGTGGGCCACCCGGGCCACCCGGGCCACGCGGCCCCCAGTCCACCCGGCATGGGACTTCGTGTCCGGAATCCGCCAGTGTTCGATGCGGCCGGAGGCAAGGCTGGGCCCATGACTGCGACACGGAATCAGACACAGGGTGTGGGCTGCGTACAGGCCATCCCGCCGCACGTGCTCGACGCGCTCCGGATGCGTGATGACGCCGGGCGGCGGACGGAAGCCGTCAGGGACGACGAGGGCGGCGCGCCGTTGCGGTGCTGTCTGCGCCGCAGTGAGGAGGGGGAGCGGATCATGCTGGTGTCGTACGCGCCGCTGCGGCGATGGGCGGCGGAGACGGGCGCCGAGCCGGGGGCGTACGACGAGCAGGGGCCCGTGTTCATCCACGCCGAGGCGTGTGCGGGGCCGGCCGACGACGGATATCCCTTCCACGGCGAGCATCGGACCGTCCGGCGTTACTCCGCCCAGGGACACATCCTCGGCGGGGAACTGGTCGGCGCCGGAGACTTCGAGCGGGCCTTCCGGGACGCGTTCGACGACCCCGACGTGGCGTTCGTGCACGTCAGGGCCGTCGAGTACGGGTGTTTCCTGTACGAGGTCAGGCGCTGGTAAAGCGGGACTCTGCGCGCCCGCGCTCAGCCCCTCAGCTCCTGCGCCACCAGTTCCGCGATCTGTACCGCGTTCAGCGCCGCGCCCTTGCGCAGGTTGTCGCTGGAGACGAAGAGGGCGAGGCCGTGGTCGACCGTCTCGTCGGCGCGGATGCGGCCCACGTAGGAGGGGTCCTTGCCGGCCGCCTGGAGGGGGGTCGGGATGTCGGTGAGGACGACGCCCTCCGCCCCGGCCAGCAGCTCCGTCGCGCGCTCCGGCGACAGGGGGCGGGCGAAGCGGGCGTTGACCTGGAGGGAGTGGCCGGAGAAGACCGGGACGCGCACACAGGTGCCGGAGACCTTGAGCCCGGGGATCTCCAGGATCTTGCGGGACTCGTTGCGGAGCTTCTGCTCCTCGTCGGTCTCGTTCAGGCCGTCCTCGACGACCGAGCCCGCGAGGGGGACCACGTTGAAGGCGATGGGGCGCTTGTAGACCTGCGGCTCGGGGAAGTCCACCGCCTCGCCGTCGTGGGTGAGCTTGTCCGCGTCGGCGACGACCTTCTGCGCCTGGCCGTGCAGCTCCGCCACGCCCGCGAGGCCCGAGCCGGACACCGCCTGGTAGGTGGCGACGACGAGCGCCTCCAGGCCGGCCTCGGCGTGCAGCGGCTTCAGCACCGGCATCGCGGCCATCGTCGTGCAGTTCGGGTTGGCGATGATGCCCTTGGGGCGGTCCGCGATCGCGTGCGGGTTCACCTCGGAGACGACCAGGGGGACCTCGGGGTCCCTGCGCCAGGCGGACGAGTTGTCGATGACGACCGCGCCCTGCCCGGCCACCTTCTCCGCGAGGGCCTTCGACGTCGAGCCGCCCGCCGAGAACAGCACGATGTCCAGGCCCGCGTAGTCGGCCGTCGCCGCGTCCTCCACCGTCACGCCGTCCAGGACCGTCCCCGCCGAACGGGCCGAGGCGAACAGGCGCAGCTCGGTGACCGGGAAGTCGCGCTCCTTGAGGATCCCGCGCATGACCGTGCCGACCTGCCCGGTGGCTCCGACGATTCCGACCCTCACGGCGACTCCCTCTACGTGTTCTCTGCGTGTCTGCGGCTTTTCCATCATGCGGCCGACCCCGGTCAACCTGTCCAATTCTTTGCCCACCATGTTCGAGGAGTGGGACACGGGACCGTGTGACGTACACCTCCCCAGGAATCCGCAGGAATCCGCCGGGATTCCGACGAACGTTTCCGCCCGCTGCGGCGTCGTAGAAGAAACGCGGTGATGGGGGGTGGCTTGTGCTGCGCAGAAAGACCCGCCGTGCCCACGGGGACGATCACGCCGATCCTCTGGACGCGGCCCTGGAACGCCGGGTGCGGGCGGTGCTCGCGCTGGGCGGGGTGCCGCAGGCGGATCTGCTGGACGGGGTACAGCAGATCCGCCTGCGGCTGCTGGAGCGGGCGGCGAAGGGGTACGAGGCGCCGCGGGACGTCTCCGCCTGGGTGGCGGTCGTCGCCTCCAACCTGGCCATGGACTGGCATCGCGCCAAGCGCCGCCAGGAGCGTCTCGGCGAGCGGCTGGCGTCGCTGCGCCAGCACGAGCACCCCTCCGGGGAGGACACCAGCGTGCTCTCCCTCGCCGTCGCCCAGGGCCTGGACGACCTGCCCGACGCCCAGCGCCAGGTCGTGGTCCTGCGCTTCTTCGCCGATCTGCCGGTCCGCTCGATCGCCGAGGAGCTCGGCGTCCCGGAGGGCACGGTCAAGAGCCGCCTGCACACGGCGGTCCGGGCCCTGCGCGCCCGCCTGCACGAGGACGAGGTGGTGTGAGGTGCCCGGTCAGAAGAACGAACACGACGGCCGCGGCGGCCTGGACGCGCTGATGGCCGCCCTCACCGACGAACCCCTGCCCGAGGAGGCCCGCGAGGATGCCGCGTTCCTGGCCGAGCACCGCGCGGCGACGGCCGACATCGCCCTGCTGCGCGAACAGCTCGGCGTGCTCGCGGACGTCCTGACGGAGACGGCCGAGGAGACCGTCGTACCTCTGCGACGGCCCCGGCGCCCCCTCCTCCCGCTCGCCCTGAAGACGGTGGGCGTCGCCGCCGCCGGTGCGATGGTCGTCGGCATGGGGTGGCTGGTGGTCCAGGCGGGCGGGGGCGCGGACGACACGGGCGCCTCCAGCTCCGCCGCCGACAAGGCGGAGAGCGGCGCGTCCCAGGTCTCCGGCAGTCCGCTCGGCGACCCCGGCTACCTCGCCTGCCTCCGGCTGGTCGTCGAGGGTGACGTGACCTCCGTCGCGCCGGTCGCCGGTAACGGTCGGGAGCGGGTCACCCTGCGCGTGACACGGTCGTACAAACCGGCGAAGGGGCCGGCGACGGTCGACTTCGTGATGGGGGAGGACCTCGACCCGCTCCTCTCCAAGGGCGACCACGTCCTGGTCGCCCTCCCGGAGGGCTCCGGCGGACCCGATCTGCTGACGGTCGGCGAGGTCGACATCGCGCCCGAGCGGACGGCGCTCGCCCGGGCCCTGCCCCGGGCGGAGAACCTGGGCTGCGAGTAGGAACGGCGAGGGGCGGGCGTCCCGTACGGACGCCCGCCCCTCTCACTTCACTGCCTTCCGGGTGTTACGGGACGACCGTGCCGATCGCCACCGTGCCCGCGCCCGCGACCGTGCCGCGCGCGTTCACCAGCTGGACCTGGCCGAAGAACGACCGGCCCGCCGCCGGGGCCGCCGCGGCGGTGACCGTCGCGCTGACGGACGTCGAGGCGCCGTGGGCCAGCTTCACCGGCGTCGTGCCGTCGACGTCGACGGTGCCGAGCGTGGACGAGAAGAACACGTCCTCGTAGTCGTACGCCGTGGTCCCGGCCGGGACCGAGTAGCCCGAGACGACGATGGTGTACGTGCCGGCGGCGGGGGACGGGATGGAGACCGCCTCCTCCGAGTCGCCGTCGGCGGAGATCCCGACCTGGTCGCCGGCCGCGTCGTACACGACCAGGTCAAGGTCGGCGGCCGTGTCCGAGACGTTGCCGATGGAGACGTCGAGGGACTTGGCGCCCGCGGGGACCTCGACCGTGGTGGTCTGGTCCTCGCCGTTGGCGATGGTCGGGCGGGCCGTCTTCGCGGAGCCCAGCGGGCCGCCCACCAGCTTGCCGTCGACGGCGGCGAAGTCGTTCCTCACCTTCCAGGAGGCGGGAGCCGGCTGGCCGGCCTTGGCCTCGGGGATGGTCACGGTCGCCGGGTCGAAGGTGGCGCCGTAGACGGTGGCGTCCAGCTTGTACGGGTTGTCGAGCAGCGGTGAGGTGCGGCGCGACTCGACCTCGATCTCCCAGACGCCCGGCTGCGGGTCGGCGTAGGAGCGGGCGTCGGGCGCGCAGCCGTTGGTGTTGGGGTAGTTGCTGTAGCAGTACGGGGTGCCGCTGTCCTCGACCGCGACGCCGTACGGGTGGATCGAGATGAACCGGGTCTGGCTCTTGCCCTTCAGCCCGCCGATCGCGACCTCCAGCGCCTTGGCGCCCTCGGGCACGGTCAGGAAGTAGGACTGCGAGCTGTTGCGCTGGACGGTGGCCTTCTTGGAGAAGGTGTACTTCACCGGGGTCGAGACGACGACCGTGTTGAGGATCTGCTTGTCGACGCCGACCGTCTTGGGGTCGTCGACCGTCAGGATCGCGCTCTTGATGCCCGCGGACTTCGGGGTGGCCTGGATCTTCACGGTGACCGGCTTGTTCTTCGCCAGCTTCAGCGTGGTCGAGCCGAGGATCTTGAAGGTGCTGCCCGCGTTGTTCACCAGGCGCAGCTTGTGGGTGATCTTGCCGCTTGCGCCGGTGGTGCGGGTGACGGTGACCTTGTAGGTCTTCTTCTGGCCGGTCTTCAGGCCGCCCTCGCGGTCGTAGACGCCGGTGCCGAAGCCGGGCGTCTTGAGCGCGAAGTCGAGCGCGGTGTCGACGGGGGCCTTGACCGTGTAGTCGTAGGCCTTGGCGCCCTTCTTGATGGAGGCCCAGGCGTCGACGATGTCGATCAGGCCCGCGCCCTCCTCGTACGCCTGCACACCGGTGATGTGGTGGGCGGTGGAGGTGAGCGCCGTGCGCAGCTTCGCCGGGGTGAGGGCGATGTGCTTCTGCTTGGCGGCCGAGATCAGCAGCGCGGCGGCACCGGCGGCCTGCGGGGAGGCCATCGAGGTGCCCTGGAGCATGGAGTAGCCGGCCGGGAGCTTGTAGCCGGCTTCCGCGACCGGGGAGCCCGGCAGCCAGGTCTGGGTGGTGTTGATGGCGGCGCCCGGTGCGACCAGCGTCGGGGTGAAGCCGCCGTCCTCACGCGGGCCGCGCGAGGAGAAGGGCAGCAGCTGGTACTTCTTCGTCACCTGCGAGCCGTAGTTGGCGGCCCAGGTCTCCTTGGCGATCGACGCGCCGACCGAGATCACCTTGTCGGCGAGGCCGGGGTCGCCGATGGTGTTGGCGCCGGGGCCCTCGTTGCCGGCCGCGAGGACCAGCTGGACGCCGTAGGTGTCGATGAGGCGGGTGTACAGCTCGGCGCGCGCGTTGTTGCCGTCGTTCAGGCCGGGCAGACCGCCGATCGACATGTTGACGATGTCGACGCCGCGGTTGGCGACGAGGTCGATCATGCCCTCGGTGAGCGCGACGTTGGAGCAGCCGGGGCCGAAGACGCAGGCGCGCGAGGAGACGATCTTCGCGCCGGGGGCGGCGCCGTTCATCTTGCCGCCGAACAGGCCGTTCGCGGCGGTGATGCCGGCGACGTGGGTGCCGTGCTCGCTGGAGATGATGCCGATGTTGACGTAGTCGGCCTTGTCGCCGGCCGCGTTGTAGACGACGTCCTTGCGGGTCTCGACGACGAACGGGATGCGCTCGGCGACGTCGGTCGCCGGGTTGTCGGTCCCGAAGTAGCCGACCTGGTAGCCGTTCTTGTACGGCTTCATCGGCTTGTTGTTCGTGAAGTCGTGGTCGCCGTCGTTGTCGACGCGCACGGTGCCGGCCGCGGCGTCGTAGAGCACGCCCCAGGCGTCGGTGGTGTCGCCGTCGCGGTTGACGTCGCCCTGCTCGTCGCCGCCGGCGGTCACGGACTCGTAGAAGTAGTTGAACTTGTAGGTGCCGGCCGGGGCCTTGAAGGTCTCGGCGGCACCGGTGTCGCCGCGGGTCGCGGAGAACTGCGGGCCGCTCACCGAGGTGAGCATCCGGCGCCAGGAGGCGTCGCCGTCGGAGACCGGGTCGGTGGAGGTCACCCAGTCGACGATCTTGCGCTGGCCGGTGCTGGTCTTCTGCAGCGCGGGGTGCGCGAGGTCCACGCCGGAGTCGAGGATGCCGATGGTGACACCGCGGCCGTCCGCCTTCGGGTTCTTCTTCACGAAGTCGACGGCGCCCGTCTCGAAGGACGGGTTGTACGGGTTCTTGGCGGGGGTCCGCTTGTTCGGCGCCTTGTACGTCGTCGTCGCCGTGGCCGAGGTCTTGGCACCCTTGGCGGTGTCGGCGCTCGGCGTCGGGTCGTCCAGCGGGATGTCCTGCTCGAGGTCGATGCCGTGCACCGAGGACAGCTTCGCGGCGGCGGCGATGGCCGCGTCGGCCTTCCCGGTGGGGACGGTGGCGCGGACGTAGCCGACCTTGTCGAAGGTGCGGCCGAGGATGCCGCCCTTCACCGCGTCCAGCTGCTCGGCGACCTGCTCGGTCTGCCCCGGCGCGGTCGCGACCATCATCGTGACGGTCTTGTCGCCGTCGGCCTTGGCCTCGGCGAGCAGGTTCGCGTCGTCGGAGCCGAGCTTGGCGTGGGCGGACTTGGCGCCCGGGTCGGCGGCGGCCGGGGACTGCCCGGCGTCGGCGGAGAACGCCATGGGGATCGGCCCGGCGGCGGACAGCGCGGCCACCAGACCGGCGGCCACGGCTATGCGCGCCGCGCGTCTCCCACTCGATATCGGTGCGCGCTGGGGGGTGAAGGTCATCGGCATCCCTTGTCGGTGGCGGACCACGGGCGACCGGGCTGGTCATGCCTGATCGCAAACGTCTGGAAGTGGTCCTCGATGACCGCAGATCTTTGCGCAAGGGGAGGTTGTTTGGGGAGCGTTGACCGAAACGATATGGATCCGTGGGGAAAACCCTCTACGAGAACCCTGTGTGCGGGTTATTCGCTGTCTGTGGAGGTCCCGGCGGGCTAACGTGCCCGCGTGCGCAAGAACTTGAGGGTGGCGGCCTATGCCGTCTGCGTCCGTGACGGCCAGGTCCTGCTCGCCCGCTCTCCCGCGGACGGCGGCGGCTTCGAGTGGGTGCTGCCCGGCGGCGGCATGGAGCACGGCGAGGATCCCCTCGACACCGTCGTACGCGAACTGGCCGAGGAGACCGGCTACCGCGTCGAGGCGACCGGCCTGCTCGGCATCGACTCGCGCCACCACGTCTTCGCCCGCGACGGGCTGACGGGCCCCGTGGACCACCACGGCGTCCGGATCGTCTACGAGGGCCGGATCGTCGGCGGCGAACTGCGCAACGAGGTCGGCGGATCCACCGACATGGCCGCCTGGCACGACCTGGACGCGGTGACGGGGCTTCCCCGGGTCGGGCTGATCGACATCGCCCTGACGCTGTGGCGGGAACGCCCGGTGAGCGGACGGGTGTCCGTGCCGGACGAGGCGTAGCGCCCCCTCCCGTGCCCCTCCGGTTACCCCGGTAGATGAACACGGAGTGACGGCCTCCGGGCCGGTCGAGGAGCAGCCGAGGGCGCCCAGGAGGCCCCCGGCGGCGGCCGTGATCCACGTAGGCGATCGGCGCTCCGCGTTGCGAACGCGTTCACGCGCAGGCCATTCCCGGTGTCGAGCATCCGATGAGAGCGGGACGTTCGCGGCTGCGACCGTCCCGCGTCCACTGCCGACGCGTTCGTACTCGGGGAGAAGGCGCCATGTCGCGCACACGCTCTGTCACGTCCTCCGCGCTGGGGGTCGACCGTCGTACCGTCCTCGCCGCCACCGCGGCCGTCTCCGTCTCCGTGGGCGTCGGCTACGCCCTGCGGCCCACCGACAGCGAGGCGGCGCCCGCGGAGATCCCGGCCCAGTCCCCTTCCGGTTCCCCGGCCCCGGCCGTGCCGGCCGCCGCCGCGCCGCTCGCCCCCTACACCAAGGGCACCACCGTCGCCTCCGTCGCCGCCCCCGGGGCGGGCTCCTACCGCCGCCTCGGCAGCGCCGCCGGCTGGAGCCGGGTCGTCCGGGGCGACCTGGCCGCCGCCAAGTCCGGCCGGGCGGGCCGCCGTACGACGCTCACGTCCTTCGTACAGCTCACCGACCTGCATCTGATCGACAGTCAGCACCCGCTGCGCCTGGAGTACTTCCGGGCCGCAAGCGAGATCGCCTGGCGTCCGCACGAGGCGCTCACAGTGCAGGGCGCGGTGTCGCTGATCGAGCGGGTCAACTCGCTGCGGGCCGCGCCCGTCACCGGTTCCCCGCTGGACTGCGTCATCACCACGGGCGACAACACCGACAACAACGCGCACACCGAGCTGGACTGGTACCTGACGGTGATGAGCGGCGGCCGTATCACCCCCAACTCCGGGGACCCGCGGCACTACGAGGGCGTCCAGAACAGCGGGATCAACCTGTACTGGCAGCCCGACTCCACCACCCGCGACCTCTACAAGCAGCGCGGCTTCCCGCAGCTGGACGGCTTCCTCGCCGCCGCGATGCGCGAGGTGCGCAGCCCCGGGCTCGCCCTGCCCTGGTACTCCACGGTCGGCAACCACGACGCGATGCCGCTCGGCTGCTACGCGCACGGTGACAGCTACCTCGCCGAGTTCGCCGTGGGCGGCCGCAAACTGATGGAACTCGCCCCCGCCGAGGCCACCAGGGTCCAGCAGAGCATCAGCCAGGACCGGGACCCCAGGGGCACGGTCCTGCGCGACCTGCTGAAGTCCAAGACCCGCGCCATGCGCTCGGTCACCCCCGACGAGCGCCGCGCCCCCTACACCCCGGTCCAGCACGTCCAGGCGCACCTGGACCCGGCATACAAGGGTGTGGGTCCGGTCGGTCACGGCTACACGGCCGCCAACCTCGCCGCCGGCACCCAGTACTACACGTTCCCGATGGGCGAGAACGTCATCGGGATCAGCCTGGACACCACCGACCCCGGCGGCCACTACAACGGCTCGATCGGCACCGCCCAGCTGAAGTGGCTGGACGCGACGCTGCGCGCCCACCAGGACACGTACGCCGTCGTCTTCAGCCACCACACCAGCGAGAGCATGTCCAACACCCGGCCCGACCCGGCCCGTCCGGGGGAGCGGCGGCACAACGGCGCCGAGCTGACCGCCCTGCTCGGCAGCCACCGCAATGTCGTCGCCTGGGTGAACGGCCACATCCACCGCAACGACATCACGCCCCACCAGGGCTCCGCGGGCACCTTCTGGGAGATCTCCACGGCGTCCCACGTGGAGTTCCCGCAACTGGCCCGGGTGATCGAGCTGGTCGACAACAAGGACGGCACCCTCTCGATCCACACCACCCTGATCGAGTCCGCGGCCCCGCACCGCACCGACTTCACCGACCTCTCCCAGACCGGCCTGGCCGCCCTCTACCGGGAGCTCTCGGCGAACGCCCGTTCCCTCCCCGACGGATCCCGGCTGAGCGGGGAGCCGAAGGACCGCAACACGGAGCTGGTGCTGAAGAAAAACTGATCATCCGGTGGCCGGCGGCTGACGCTTCGGTGGGTCATCCACCGTACGAGGACATGTGACATCACGTTCACGCCGGTGAAACGTCTGTACCGCCTTATATCGGCTAACCCGCACTCCACGGGGATGGCTTGTTAACGGTGCAAGGCGGGTGATCGTGTGCGTACGGGACGCGAACTGCGTGTGCTGTCGGTCTACGAGGGCTTCTTCTCCGGAGGGGCCCGGATCGTGCACAGTGACGTGGTGCTGGGGCTGCGGGAAGGCGGCCAGCACCACCGGGTACTGAGTATCCACGGCGAGGTGCACCGCGAGGCCACCCGCCAGCGGATGGAGGACGACGCCTGCTACCGGGCGCTGACCGCGGCCGACGTGGGCGTCGCCTCGCTCGGCCGTACGTTCGGCCTCGGCGGTACGGATCCGGCCGCCTTCAGCGGCCCTGAGCTGGCCGATACCGCCCGGGCGACGGCCGACGCGGACGTCATCCTCTCCCTCAAGGAACAGCCCCTGGCCCTGCTGCGCCAGGGGGGCCTGCCGCGCCGGCCGGTCGTGGTCTGCCTGCACCGCTCCGACCCGGAGAACCAGGGCCGCGCCCTCGACGACCTCAAGGCCGCGATCACCGACGGCACGGTCGCGGCGGCGGTGTGCTGCGCGGAGTCGACCCGGTCGGCGTACCGGGCCGCGGGCGTCCCGGCGGATCTGCTGCACGTGATCCCCAACGGCGTGGACCTGATCCGCTACCGCCCGGACGCGCCGCGCCGCCTGGCGGTCCGCACGGCCCTGGACATCCCCCTCGCCGCCCCGGTGGTCGTCTTCGCGGCCCGTTACGACGGCATGAAGAACGTCCCCCTGTTCCTCGCGGCGGCCCGGGCGTGGCTGGCCGCCGTCCCCGACGGGCACGTCCTGATGTGCGGGGCGGGCATGACGACGGCGAATCCCGGCCTCGCGGGCGACATCGCGGACGCCTTCACGGGGGCGCCGGGACTGCCGTCCCGCCTGCACCTCCTCGGCGTGCGCCACGACATGGAGACGGTGTACGCCGCCTCCGACGTGGTCTCGCTGACCTCCGCCTGGGGTGAGGCGGCCCCGCTGTGCCTGATCGAGGGCATGATGTGCGGCGCGGTCCCGGTGGCCACGGAGGTCGGCGACACCGCCGCGATCGTGGCGGGCCACGGCCTCCTGACCCCGCCGGACCCGACGGCGATCGCGACGGCCTGGACGGAGGCGGTGATGCGGCGGGACGAGTTCGCCCCGGCGCTCGCCGCGAGCCGGGAACGTTTCAGCAGAACCCGCATGATCGCGTCGTACGCGGCCCTGATCGACCAGGTGTACGCGGGGAGCGTCGACCGCGTCCGGCTGTCGGAGGACGGCTAGGCAGCGGGCTTGCGCTTCCAGGTGGCGGCGGTCACGACACCGATGCCCGCCGCCCCGTACAGCGTGAACAGCGTCCCCTGGCGGTAGAGACTCCCGCGCTCGAGCTCCTGCGCGTACTTCAGCTGCTGGTACGTCGCCGTGCCCGCCGAGCCGTTGCGCTCGTCGGAGTAGGAGAGCTCGCAGGTGTCGCCCGGCCGCATGTCGTGGGGTTCCTCACGGTCGCTGCGCAGGAGGCCGTCGCAGTCCGGGATGCCGTACGACGCCCCGCCCCGCAGCAGGGAGATCACTCCCCACAGCAGCGGCAGCAGGAACAGCGCGAGTAACACACCCCGGAGTCTCATGAGTTCAACCTAACGAGGCAGCACCACGACATACGCGGCGGGATCGCGGTCCCCGGCCGCCATCAGGGCCGTGCGGATCACCGTCGCCTGCTGTTCCATCCCGTCCCGCAGCTTCTTCGGGGTGAGGTACACGACCGTGATGCCCAGCCGCTCCAGGTGCTCGCGCTTGCGGGCGTACTCCGACCACAGCGCGTCGTCCTCCTGACGATGTGCGCGCGTGTCGAGTTCCACCGCGACCGCCTGCTCGGGCCAGTAGGCGTCCAGGCCGCCCAGGTGCGGGCCGCCGGGCAGGCGCAGGTCGACGTTCCAGACCGGGTCGGGGAGGCCGTACTCCCGCACCATCCGGTAGAGGCGGCTCTCGGCGATCGCGCGGCCCTCCGCCAGGAGGGAGTCCACGGCGTCCACCACGTGCGGCCGGCTCAGCAGCTTCGCCTCGTGCAACTCCCGTACGACGGCGGTCGGTTCGCAGTGCCCGCCGCGCACCGCCTCCGACAGCAGCCGGCGTACCGTCGCCGCGTCCGTCAGCCGGGACACCGCGTCCGCCAGGGCCCGCGGCACGGGAGCGACCGGCAGTCCCGTCGCCTGCTGCGGGGTCGGGAGGCATGCCGTACGGATGACGTGGGCGAAGCCCGCCGAGCGCAGCCGGCGCGGCCGGGGGACGAGGACGTCGATCTGCTCGAGGGAGAGCAGCGCGGGAGCGGAGGTGAACCCGTGCAGGGTGAGCGCGGCCAGGCCGGTGATCATCGCCCCGTGTGAACCCTCGGCGTCGGGCTGGGCCGGCACCCCGGCGGCCACCGGCGTATCGCGGGCGGCGTACAGCAGCACCGCGTGCAGCCGCTCCTCGCTGGTCGGCGGCCCCGCGTGGAGGACGTACACGCCCGGCAGGAGCTGCTGCCAGGGGCCGCCGGGGCGGCACTGCTCGCTGGCCCCGGCGGGTGAGACGCCGTGCGAGCGGAGCTGAGCCGCCGTCAGGACCCGGCGCTGGACGTCGGAGGAGAGGTGGCGCAGCGGCTGGGGGGAGGCCGGGGGGAGCGGGGTGTTGTGGTTCATGCAACGGGGATTCCGCGTCCGATCCGTCCTTTAACCGCTGTTACACGCTCGTCGACAAATCTGGACAAGGTGGCACTAAAGGACGGGTGTTCGGGTGCCGATAGGGCGCCGTAACCCCTGGTCCGCACGGGGCGGTCCAGGGGTTACGGGTGTTACTGAACGAATTCCGTAACGGTCACCGGCGGCTCAGTCTTTGGCCAAAGCTGCCTGGGCCCGCAGCGCCCGCGCGAGGTCGTCCCGCGCCTCGATGACCAGCCTGCGCAGGGCCGGAGCGGCCGACTCGTGCGCGGCCAGCCACTCGTCCGTCACCTCCAGCGTCGCCTGCGCGTCCTGGTCCAGCGGATACGCCGGGAACAGGCCCCGCACCACGTCCATGCCGATCTGGATCGACCGCTCCCGCCACACCCGCTCGATCGCCTCGAAGTACTTCGCGGTGTACGGCGCGACCAGCGTCCGCTGCGACGGCTGGACGAAGCCCGCGATCGTGGCCTCCACCAGGGCGTTGGACAGCGCGTCCGACTCCACCACCTGCGCCCACGCCTGCGCCTTCACCGCCGCCGTGGGACGGGCGGCCAGACAGCGGACCTGGTGGCGCCTGCCGGACGCGGTGTCGTCGCGGGCCAGCTCGGCGGCCAGCACCCGCTCGTCGGCCGCGCCGTGCGCCGCGAGCGGCTCCAGGAACGCCCAGCGCAGCTCCTGGTCGACCTCCAGGCCGTCGATCTTCTCGGTGCCGTCCAGCAGGGCGCGCAGCAGCGCGAGATCCTCCGGCGAGGAGGCCACCGACGCGAGGAACCGGGCCCAGGCCAGCTGGTGCTCGCTGCCCGGCGCGGCCCCCCGCAGATCCCGCCGCGCGATCTCGGCCAGCATCGCCTCGCCGTTCGGCCGCCACCACTGCGGCGAGTAGTTCACCAGCGCCGAGACCGACCACGCGTGCAGCATCTGCAGCACGCCGATGTCGCTCTCGCGGCGCCCGAACGTCAGCACCAGGTCGATGAAGTCGGGGGCGAGCCACAGCGCGTCCCGCGTCATGTTCCACAGCGCCGACCAGCACAGGGCGCGGGCCAGCGGGTCGGTCATCGCGCCCAGGTGCTCTTTGAGCGTGGCCAGCGAGGTGTCGTCGAACCGGATCTTGCAGTACGTCAGGTCGTCGTCGTTGACCAGCACCAGCTCCGGGGCCGGCTGGCCGGCCAGCTCCGTCACGAGCGTACGCGGACCGTCGACGTCCGCCTCGGCGCGGGCGTACCGCACGAGCCTGCCCTCTTCGAGGCGGTAGAGGCCGACGGCGACGCGGTGCGGGCGCAGCTCCGGGTGCTCCGCCGGGGCGATCACAGCCGCCTCCTGGAGGACGGCCAGCTCGTCGATACGGCCTTCCGCGTTCAGCAGCACCTGCGGGGTCAGGGAGTTCACGCCGGCCGTCTGGAGCCAGGAGCGGGCCCAGGTGCCCATGTCCCGGCCGCTGGTCTCCTCCAGGACCGCCAGCAGATCGCCGAGGCGCGTGTTGCCGTACGCGTGCCGCTTGAAGTAGCGGCGCGCACCCTCCAGGAACGCGTCCTGGCCGACGTACGCCACCAGCTGCTTGAGGACGGACGCGCCCTTGGCGTAGGTGATGCCGTCGAAGTTGAGCTTGGCGTCCTGGAGGTCGCGGATGTCGGCGGTGACCGGGTGGGTGGAGGGCAGCTGGTCGGCGCGGTACGCCCAGGCCTTGCGGCGGTTGGCGAAGGTGATCCAGCCGTCGGTGAAGCGGGTCGCGCTCACGAGGGCGAAGGCGCCCATGAAGTCCGCGAAGGACTCCTTCAGCCACAGGTCGTCCCACCACTCCATGGTGACCAGGTCGCCGAACCACATGTGCGCCATCTCGTGCAGGATGACGTTCGCCCGTCCCTCGTACGCCGCCCGGGTCACCCTGCCCCGGAAGATGAACTCCTCGCGGAAGGTCACCAGACCCGGGTTCTCCATCGCGCCGAGGTTGTACTCGGGCACGAACGCCTGGTCGTACTTCCCGAACGGGTACGGGTAGTCGAAGTGGTCGTGGAAGAAGTCCAGCCCCTGCCTGGTGATCAGGAAGACGTCCTCGGCCTCGAAGTAGGGCGCCAGGCCCTTGCGGCACATCGCGCCGAGCGGGATCTCCAGCGTGGTGCCGTCGCCGAGGTCACGGGTGTAGGAGTCCGTCACGTAGTGGTAGGGACCGGCCACCACACAGGTGATGTACGTCGAGATCGGCTTCGTCTCCGCGAACCGCCACACCCCGTCGGCCCGCGCGCCGGCCCCGTTGCTCCACACCGTCCACTCCTCCGGCGCCCGCACCTCGAAGCGGAAGGGCGCCTTGAGGTCCGGCTGCTCGAAGTTGGCGAAGACCCGGCGGGAGTCGGCCGGCTCGTACTGCGTGTAGAGGTAGACCTCGCCGTCCTCCGGGTCGACGAAGCGGTGCAGGCCCTCGCCGGTGCGGGAGTAGGCGCACAGGGCGTCCACCACCAGCTCGTTCTCGGCGGCCAGGTCCTCAAGGAGGATCCGGGTGCCGTCGAAGACCTCGCCGGGGTCCAGGTCCCGGCCGTTGAGGGAGACCGCGGTCACGCTCGGCGCGATCAGGTCCGCGAAGCTCGACGCGCCCGGCTCGTTGCAGCGGAAGCGGATCGTGGTCACCGAGCGGAAGGTGCGCGGTCCCTCTTCTTCGTCGGTGATCGCCGACCGCACGTCGAGGGACACGTCGTACCCGTCGACGGACAGCAGGGCGGCCCGCTCCCGGGCCTCGTCGCGGGACAGGTTCTCACCGGGCACGGGGTACTCCCTCGGTACAGCGCACATGGTCGTGGACAGGGCCGATCCTGCCATGTGCACCTGACACCGGGCAGTCGGGAATTGCGGATGGGGCGTCGGCGTTGTCACGCTGAACCCGACTTCTCCCGAGGAGAGACATGTCCGAGAAGACCCCCGTCGACTTCTGGTTCGACCCGCTGTGCCCCTGGGCCTGGATGACCTCCCGCTGGGTCCTGGAAGTCGAGAAGGTCCGTGACATCGAGGTCAGCTGGCACATCATGAGCCTCGCCGTCCTCAACGAGGACAAGCTCGACGAGCTGCCGGAGGAGTACCGCGAGATGCTCGCGGTCAAGGCCTGGCAGCCGGTGCGTGTGGTCACCGCCGCCTGGCAGCTGCACGGCGCCGACATCCTCGGCCCCCTTTACACCGCGCTCGGCACCCGTATCCACAACAACGGCGAGGGCCCGACCCTGGAGGCCATCGCGGGCGCCCTGGAGGACGTCGGCCTGCCCGCCTCCCTGATCGACTACGCCGAGCAGTCGGACTTCGAGTTCGACGCCCAGCTGCGCGCCTCCCACAAGGAGGGCATCGAGAAGGTCGGCCAGGACGTCGGCACCCCGGTCATCGCCGTGCCCGGCCCCGACGGCGAGCAGATCGCCTTCTTCGGGCCCGTGGTCACCCCCGCCCCCAAGGGCGAGGAGGCGGCCCGCCTCTGGGACGGCACGGTCGCGGTCGCCTCCGTCCCCGGCTTCTACGAGATCAAGCGCACCCGAACCAAGGGCCCTGACTTCAGCAATCTGTAACAACTCCTGCGCAGGATGGCCCCCGCGAGCGGCCCTCGCGGGGGCACCATGTTTCCCATGACGGAGATCGACACCTCGGTACCCCACTCGGCCCGCATCTGGAACTACTGGCTGGGCGGCAAGGACAACTACCCCGTGGACGAGGCGGCCGGTGACGCCTACACCGCCGTCTTCCCCGGCATCGTCACCATCGCCCGCAGCAGCCGGGCCTTCCTCGGCCGCAGCATCCGGTACCTGGTCCAGGAGGCGGGCGTCCGCCAGTTCCTCGACGTCGGCACCGGGCTGCCCACCGTCGACAACACCCACGAGGTCGCTCAGGGCCTCGCCCCCGCATCGAAGATCGTGTACGTCGACAACGACCCGCTGGTCCTGGCGCACGCCCGCGCCCTGCTCACCTCCACCCCCGAGGGCGTGACCGCCTACGAGGACCTCAGCCTCTACGACCCCGACCGCGTCCTCGAGGCGGCGGCGCGGACGCTGGACCTCACCCGGCCGACGGCCCTGATCCTCAGCGGCATCCTCGGCCATGTCACCGAGTACGACGAGGCCCGCGCCCTGGTGCGCGGACTGCTGGCGGGCCTGCCCTCCGGCAGCTACCTCTCCCTCAACGAGGGCTCGCGCGGCACCGACCCGGCCTATGAGCAGGCGCAGGACGCCTACAACGAGACGGGCGCGGTGCCCTACTTCCTGCGTCCGGTGGAGCAGATCGAGGGCTACTTCGAGGGCCTGGAGCTGGTCGAGCCGGGTGTGGTGTCGGTACCGCTGTGGCGCCCGGAGCAGGGCGCGTCGCTCACACCGGTCGGGCAGCACGGCGCGGTCGGCCGCAAGCCCTGAGCGCGGACACGGCAGAGCCCCCGCGAGTCACGTCCTCGCGGGGGCTCTCCGTCTTTCCGCCCGCCTTCGTGAAGGGTGAGAAGACGATCACGAGGCAGGACGCTTCACGGCCCGCTCAGGGGGCGAGCAGCAGCACATCGGTACGGGACTTCGCGGCCTCGTAGCGCTTCGCCACGTCCTGCCAGTTCACGACCGCCCACATGGCCTCGATGAAGTCCACCTTCTGGTTGCGGTACTGGAGGTAGAAGGCGTGCTCCCAGGCGTCGAAGACCAGGACCGGGGTGGCGCCCTGGCCGACGTTGCCCTGGTGGTCGTAGACCTGCTCGACGATGAGACGGCCGGAGAGCGGCTCGAAGGCGAGCACGCCCCAGCCGGAGCCCTGGGTGGTGGCCGACGCCTTGGTCAGCTGCGCCCTGAAGTTCGCGAACGAGCCGAACGACTCGGCGACGGCGTCCGCCAGCTCTCCCACGCCGTCCTTCTCCAGCGGTTCGCCGCCGCCGTCGCCCGTCATGTTGTGCCAGTACACGCTGTGCAGGATGTGCCCGGACAGATGAAAGGCCAGGTTCTTCTCCAGGGCGTTGAGCGACCCCCACTGCTCCTTGTCCCGTGCCTCGGCGAGCTGCTCCAGGGTGTCGTTGGCGCCCTTGACGTAGGCCGCGTGGTGCTTGTCGTGGTGCAGCTCGATGATCTCCGGGCTGATCACGGGGGCGAGCGCGGCGTAGTCGTACGGCAGTTCCGGGAGCGTGTAGACGGGCATGGTGGGGTCCCCTCCGGCCTCTTATTGCAACATACTTGCAACAGCAAGTTATCAGCAAGACTGTGGAAGTGGGGTCCGGACGCGCGCAACGCTCGTGCCAGACCGGGGGAGGGCGACCTACTATCGGAACTGGTGGAAAGGGGGGCGACCTTGGGACCCGAGATCGCTGAACTCGCCAGGACGGCGGGCACGACGATGGTGACTCTGATGGCCGGTCAGGCCTGGGAATCCGCCCGGGAGGGCCTGGTCTCGCTCTGGCAGCGCTTCCAGCCGGACCGCGCCGAGGCCGTCGTCGGTGAACTCGATGCCGCCCGCGACGACCTGCTGCTGGCCCAGCGGTCGGGGGACACCGACACCGAGGCCGAACTGGCCGGCGAATGGCAGGCGAGGATCCGCCGACTCCTGGTCGCTCGCCCCGAGGTCGCCGACGAACTGCGCCGCATCCTTGCGGAGCTGACTCCGCAGCTGCCGGACCAGCGGGCGTCGGTCGATGTGCGACTGCGCGCCGAGGTCTCCGGAAGCGGCCGGGCCTACCAGGCCGGACGCGATCAGCACATCACCGAGCGATGAGCGATCTGGGAGCCCGGGCGTCAGGGCAGGGACGGATCTTCCAGACCTCCGGCGACCAGTACATCGAGGAACACCACCATCACTACGACGCCGGTGCGGGCGGACCGCTCTTCGGGCGTCGGCTCGTGTCGTCGACGACGGCCGGACCCGACGCACCGGACTCCGTACGGATGCCGCTGGTCGGCCGAGTGCCGGGCGTCCTGCGCAACCGCGAGGAACTACGTGAGGTGCTCGGCGCAGCCGTCGCCGGGCCCGGCGGTGAAGTCCACGTCGTGCACGGAATGGGCGGCTGCGGCAAGACCGCGCTGGCGTACTGGCTGTTCACCGAGGCGGTGCGGGACCGGAGCCGCGTCGGTTTCTGGGTCAACGCGTCCGAACGGATGTCCCTGCGTGCCGGTCTGTTGGCCGTAGCGGGCGACCAGGGCGCGGCGGCAGGCGAACTGGCGGCCGCGGCGGCGGGCCAGCGGGCGGCGGCGGACCTGGTCTGGCACTACCTCGACCGCTCGTCCGAGCCCTGGCTACTCGTCCTCGACAACGCCGACGACCCGACGGTCCTGGAGGACGGGGCATGGCTGCGGGTCAGCACGCGGGGAACGGTACTGGTCACCACCCGACACGCCACGTCCACGCTGTGGCGGGTGCCCGGTGTGCGTCGGCACGCCCTTGGCCTCCTGCCGTTGGATGACGCGGCACAGGTTCTGTGCGACCTGGCTCCGGACGCGGGAGATCTGGAATCGGCGCGGAGGGTGGCTGAACGTCTGGGCCGACTTCCGCTGGCGCTCACCCTCGCTGGATCCCATCTGGCTCACCAACTCCTGGAGTCGTGGTCCATGGACGAGTACGACCGCAAGCTCGGTGAGGAGTCGACGGCGATCGTGGACGGGGGTGCGGCCGGGTACGGCGGTAGTCAGTCTCGTCATCTGGTGGGCCAGACCTGGCAGTTGTCCCTGGACGCGCTGGCGGGACAGGGGCTGCCGGAGGCGACGGCGCTGCTGCGGCTGCTGTCCCTGCTGGCTGCGGATCCGGTGCCGCTGAGCCTGTTGGCTCCCGTGGCGCGGGGCGACATCGTGGCAGAAGGGCTGCAACCCGCCTGGACGGCAGCAAAGTTGGAGCCCGCACTGCGCGCGCTGCTGGACCACTCGCTCGTCGAGCTGGTCGACGCGGACGGGACGCGATGCGTTCGAGCGCACGGGGTTTTGCTGGACAGCGTGGCGGCACGGGTGCCGGAGGGACAACGCTCGGTCCTCACAGCGGCGACCGCGGAGCTTCTGGAAGCGGCTCTCCCCGAGGAAGGGGCGGAGACGCCTGATACCGTCGGCCGTCTCGCCCTGCTCGCACCGCACGCCAGAAGCCTGCTGGAGAGGGCCCCGAGTGAACGGTCGGCCGCGCTGGCGGTGCGGACGGTGCGTCAGGTGTTCGATGCAGGCGAGTTCGCCGCTGCTCTGGAACTCGCTCCCGGCATCGCGGATCGATGCGAGACAGTGCTGGGTCCACTGAGCCGGACCACCCTGGAAGCCCGGCACACGGAAGCCATGGCTCTCAACAGGATGGGCCACTACGCCGAGTCCGAGGCACTACACCGTTCGGTCCTCGAACGCCGCGAAGCCGTCCTGGGCCCGGACGATCCCGACACATTGCGCAGTTGCTACGGCCTGACGTGGCCGCTGTTCCTGACCGGGCGGGGCGAGGAGGCCGAACACTGGGCCCGCCGCGCGCTCGACGGCCAGCGACGTGTGCTGGGGGATGAGGCCCCGGAAACGCTGTACACCTGGACGAACATCATCGAACTGCTGCCATATGTCGGAATGGAGGAGGAGTTCGAACCCGAGGCTGCCGAACTCCTGAGCGTCTGTGAACGGGCCCTTCCACCGGACCATCTGACGACAGTGGTCGCCCGACACAACTATGCCGAGGGCCTGCGGGTCCTGGGGCGCTACGAGGAAGCCGAGCCCTTGGCGCGCCGGACGTTGGCCGACTACGTCCGCCTCCAGGGCGCTGATCACCCCCTGAGCCTCTCCGCCCTGTGTCTCAAGGCTCGGATCGCCCATGGCCTGGAACGGTTCGACGAGGCCGTCGCGGTGATCAGGGAGGTCATCGAGCGCCGTGAACGGGTGCTCGGCGTGGAGCACCCGTTCATCACGGCGAACCGCGAATATCTCACTGAATGGCAGGCCGAGGCCCAGAGCTGATCAGGCCGCGGCCAGGCGCGATCCACAGGCACTCGGACCACTTACCCGGTACGGACTGTGCCTAGGCCGCTACGGCCGTGTAGTGCGCGGCGTCTCCCTCGATCGAGTAGCTCTCCTTGCCCTCGATGCCGACCGGCACGTCACCGGCGACCGTCACCCGGTGCAGCCGGCGGGGTTGGCGGTCGTAGTTGTCGACGGCGTAGTGCTGGGTGATCCGGTTGTCGAAGAGGACCAGCTGGTTCTCGGACCAGCGGTGCCGCAGGATGTTCTCGGGCCGGACGACGTACGACTGGAGCAGGTCGAGCAGCTTGCGGGACTCGCCGGTCGACAGACCGACGATCCGCTGCGCGAACCCGCCGATGAACAGGCCGCGCTCACCGGTCAGCGGGTGGACGCGGACCACCGGGTGCGCGGTGCGGTACTTGATGGACGTGAACCGGGCCCGCTGGGCGGCCCGTTCCTCGTCGACGTCCTCCTCCGGGACCGCGTAGTCGTAGTCGTTGGTGTGCTCCGCCCACAACGTGTCGGCCAACTGGCGCAGCGGCTGCGGGAGTTGCCGGTAGGCGGCGGCCGAACTGGCGATCAGGGTCTCGCCGCCGTACGGCGGGAGCGTGATGCTGCGCAGGGTGCTGGCCTGGGGCGGGTTGAGGACGAAGGTGACGTCGGTGTGCCAGTGGTTGGCGCTGCCCTGCTCGCTGTCGACGGGCAGCACGTTCGGCGCGCCGTCGACCGCGGGGACCGTCGGGTGGGCGGTGGTGAGGTCGCCGAAGTGGCGGGCGAAGGCCTGCTGGCCCGCGTCGTCGAGGCGGACGTCGTCGAAGACCAGCGCCTTGTGCACGTTGAGGGCCTCGCGCAGGGCGGCGGCCGTGCCCTCGTCCAGCGGCTGGGAGATGTCCACGCCGGAGACGTGCGCGCCGATGTGGGCGGTGGCCTTGCGGATGTCGAGCGTCATGGTTCCGGGTCCTTTCAGACGAGGGCGGGAGCGGGAGCGGGGGTGCGGACGTACTGGTTGGCGGGGCGGGGGAGGCCGTAGCGCTCCCGGAGGGTCTGGCGGGGGCCGTACTCGGTGCGGAGCAGGCCGCGGGCGCGCAACAGCGGGACGACGTGGTCGACGAAGGCGTCGAGGCCGGAGGGCAGCACGGGCGGCATGATGTTGAAGCCGTCGGCGGCACCCTGCGTGAACCAGGTCTCGATCGCGTCGGCGACCTGCTCGGGCGTGCCCGCGAAGGTGAGGTGCCCGCGCCCGCCGCCGAGCCGCCCGATCAGCTGCCGTACGGTGAGCCGCTCGCGCCGGGCCAGCCCCACCACGAGGGTGTAGCGGCTCTTCGCGCCTTCCACGGCGTCCTCGGAGGGCAGGTCGGCCGGCACCTGTGCGTCCAACTCCAGTGTGCCGGTGGGCAGTTGCAGCAGGCGCTCCAGGTGGGCGACCCCGTGCTCGTGCACGATGTGGTCCTCCAGCACCTGCTCGTTCGCCCGCGCCTCTGCCTCCGTGGAGCCGAGCACCGGGACGATGCCGGGCAGCACCTTGATGTGCTCGGGGTCCCGACCGGCCTGTGCGGTACGGGACTTGAGGTCGGCGTAGAAGGCCTGCGCGTCGGCGAGCGTCTGCTGCGCGGTGAACACCGCCTCCGCGTACCGGGCGGCGAACGCCTTGCCGTCCTCGGACGAGCCCGCCTGCACGAGGAGCGGGTAACCCTGCGGTGTACGCGGGACGTTCAGGGCACCCTCGACACTGAAGTACGTGCCTCTGTGCCCGGGCGGGTGGATCTTCGCGTCGTCGCCCCAGACACCCGCCGCCTTGTCGGCGAGGATGGTGTCGTCCTCCCAGCTGTCCCAGAGCTTCAGCGCCACGTCGAGGAACTCGGCGGCCCGGGCGTACCGCTCGGCGTGCGCGGGCTCCGCGTCGAGGCCGAAGTTGCGGGCGGCCTCCGCCCCTGCCGTGGTGACGATGTTCCAGCCGGCCCGGCCGCCGCTGATGATGTCCAGCGAGGCGAACTTGCGGGCCAGGTTGTAGGGGGAGTTGTAGGACGTGGACGCGGTGGCGATCAGACCGATGTGCTCGGTCGCCGTGGCGAGCGCGGTGAGCAGCGTGAGCGGTTCCAGCGCGCCGGCCGGGCGCTGGGCGACGCTGTTCCACAACTGCGGTCCGTCGGCCAGGAAGAGGGAGTCGAAGGTACCGCGCTCGGCGGCCCGGGCGAGCCGCACATAGTGCTCGAGGCGCACATGCGCGTACGGATCGCTCTCCGGAAGCCGCCAGGACGCTTCGTGGTGGCCGGTGGTCATCAGGAAGGCGTTGAGGTGGAGTTGACGGGTCACTTGTGGTCCTCCGTGACACCGAGCGCCGCGAGGAGGCGCTCTCGGTATTCGCTGAGCAGTGGGTCGCGGTACGAGCGAGGGTGGGGGCGGTCGACGGTCAGATCGAGACCGATCCGGCCCTGTTCGAGGACGAGGATGCGGTCCGCGAGGACGATCGCCTCGTCCACGTCGTGGGTGACGAGCAGTACGGAGGGCCGGTGGCGCTCCCACAACTCCCGCAGCAGGGCGTGCATCTTGATCCGGGTCAGCGCGTCCAGCGCACCGAACGGCTCGTCGGCGAGGAGGAGTTCGGGCTCACGGACGAGGGAGCGGGCGAGTGCGGCGCGCTGGGCCTCGCCGCCGGACAGCTCGTTGGGCCAGGCCCGCTCACGGCCGGCCAGACCCACCTCGGCGAGGGCCGCGCGGCCCTTGTCCTCGCCGTCGGTGCCCAGCAGTACGTTGTCCAGCACCCGGCGCCAGGGCAGCAGCCGCGAGTCCTGGAAGACGACCGACACGCGTTCGGGGGCGGTGAGCCGGCCGCTCCCGGTGACCTCGTGGTCGAGGCCCGCGACAGCCCGCAGCAGGGTGGACTTGCCGGAGCCACTGTGCCCGAGAAGGGCCACGAACTGTCCGGAGGGGATGTCGAGGTCGATGCCGTCGAGGACCGTACGTCCGTCGAACGACCGTGTCAGGCCGCGCAGTCGGACGGCGGTGGAGCGGGTCAGCTGCTCAGTGTGCGGCGCCACGACAGCACCCTCCGTTCGACGAGACGGACCGCGCTGTCGGAGATCAGACCGAAGACGCCGTAGATGAGCAGGCCGACGAGGATGACGTCCGACTGGCCGTAGTTCTGGGCCTGGAACATCATGTAGCCGAGACCGCTGGTGGCGTTGATCTGCTCGAGGACCACCAGGCCCAGCCAGGACCCGGTGACCCCGAGCCGGAGTCCCACGAAGAATCCGGGCAGCGCTCCGGGGATCACGATCTGCCGGACGAACTGGATCCTCGACAGACCCTGCACCTCGGCGAGTTCGACGAAGCGGTGGTCGATGCCGGACAGCGCGGCATGTGTGTTCAGGTAGATCGGGATGTAGACGACGATCGCGATGATCGCGATCTTGAAGGTCTCGCCGATGCCCAGCCAGAGGATGAACAGCGGGATGAGACCGAGGGTGGGGATCGCCCGGTTGAGCTGCACGGTCCCGTCGATCAGCGCCTCCCCGGTCCGGCTGAGCCCGGAGGCGAGCGCGAGGGCCACTCCGGCGGTGAGGCCGATCGCGAAGCCGTACGCGGCGCGTTCGAGCGAGGTGAGGACGTCGGTGGGCAGGGTCCCGTCGGTCCACAGGCGGACCCCGGTGTCCAGGACCGTCCAGGGCGCCGGAATCGCACCGGTGTCCAGCCGGCCGGCGGCGGAGGCGGCGGCCCACAGGGCGAGCAGGACGAGGGGCCCGGCCAGCCGGGTGGCGGGCAGCCGCCTGCCGGGGGCGAGGCCGCGCCGGCGGCGCCTGCGCACAGGCTCTTCGGCGACGGCGACAGCAGCCGTGCCCAGAGTGGTCGTGGTCATGGCGGTCAACTCCGGTACTCGGCGGCGACGGACTTGGCGGCGATGGACTCGAAGCGGTGGTCGAAGAGCGAGGACACGTCGAACTTCTTCACGAAGCCGCCCTCCGCGAGCAGATCCGCGGTCTCCTGCTCCCACTTGACGGCCTCGTCCCAACTCGGCGGGAACAGCGGCTTGTTGGCGAGATCGGAGATCGCCTCGGCTTGGGCGAGGGTCAGGTTCTGCGTCTTGACGTAGAACTCCTCGTTCCAGATGCCGGGGTTCTCGTACGTCCACACCTGGCCCCGCGCCCACTGCGGGATGTACGCGGCGACGGCGGCGGCCTTCGCCTTGTCGTTCAGCACCGACACCGGCGCCCACAGCAGGTTCAGCAGGTCGACGACGTCGGTGGTGATGGTGCGGGCGCCCTTGGCCGCGTACTGCTGGAGGTAGGCGGGCGACTGACTGTTGGCGAGCGGCGCGATGTCGACCTGGCCGGACTGCAGGGCGGTGAGGAACTGGTTGCTGGTCAGCGGCACCAGCTCGACATCGCCGTACGCGATGCCCGCCTGCTTCAGCGCCCGCAGCAGGACGACACCCTGCGCCTGGCCCTGCGAGAAGGCGAGCTTCTTCCCCCTGAAGCCGGCCACGGTGTGGATGTCGCTGCCGGGCTTGGTGGCGAAGAGGTAATTGGGCTTACGGGTGACGTTGATCGCGACGATCTTCGCGTCGAATCCCTGGTAGTGCGCCTGGATCGGCGGGATACCGGCGTTGTTCGCGAGGTCCAGGGATTTGGCCCGGAAGGCGTTGATGATGTCGGGACCGGCCCCGAGGTTCACCCAACTCGACACCGTGAAAGGCAACTTCGGCAGTTTCGCCAGCTTGAACTGCAACTGCTGGGTGTTCTGGTAGGAGGCGATCTTCAGACTGGTACCGGCGGGCACCTTGTCGGCGAGCGGGGCGACGGAGGCGCCCTCGGCACTCGTGGCGGCGCTGCTCTCGGCGCAGCCGCTGAGACCGGCGACACCGGCGGCAACGCCGAACACGGAGGCGAGAAACGCCCGACGGTCATAGGTGGAAGAAGGCATGGGAGGACCCCCAGAGGAAAGCGGCGAAAAAAGGCAGGCGGAATTCAGACCTGGCAAGGGAATTCACGCGTGAAAAGACACAGAGGCAGAGAGAAGGGCGCGCTCCCGGCGCACCGGGGCGTCAGCAACAGAAGGTGCGACAGCTCATGGAACGATGGTCCTGTCCTGGTGCAAGGCCTGTCAACATTCGGAGTTTCTGAATTAAGTCGCCCGGGACGACAGCGTGAGCGGATCCCGGTACAGCACGTCCAGGGCCACCGCACCCCCCGCCACGGCCAGCACCGCGTCCGGGAAGCCCGACGGCACGACACACGCCGCCCGCCCAGGACCGACCTCCGCCCGCAGCGCGGCGAGGCAGTCCTCCCGGTACAGCACCCCCACCTCGGTGACGACGACCCGTTCGGGGTTGAGGACGTCAAGGAGCAGCGCCACCGCCCGTCCCGTCATCCGCGCCCGCTCCCGCAGCAGCCGGACGGCCACCGGATCCCCGGCGTCCGCCGCGGCGAGCACCCGCATCGGGTTCATCCCGTCGACGATCCCGGCCTCCCGGGCCCGCCGGCACAACGTCCGTTCGCTGAGCTCCACCTGGAGGCAGCCGGTGCGCCCGCAGTCGCAGGGCTCGGTGCCGCCGGCCAACGGCAGATGCGCGATGGCGCCCGCCTGCGAACGCGGTCCGTGGTGCACCTCGTCATGGGTGGCGAACGCCGCGTCGACCACGTTGCCGACGAACAGATGCAGCACACTGCGGCTGCCGCGCGCCTGCCCGAACAGCCGTTCCGCGTTCACCAACGCCCGTGCGTGGCCGTCCACTTGGACGGGCAGCCCGGTGTGCGCGCCGACCAGCTCCCGCACCGGCACATCGCGCCAGCCGAGCAGCGGATGCTCGACGACGGTTCCCAGGGCCCGGTCCACCCAGCCGCCCGCGGCGAACCCGACCCCCAGCGGACGGCTGTCCCGCGCCTCGGCGAGCAGCGCCGCCAGCCCCTCGGACGCCCGCGCCAGCACGTCGTACGGCTCGGCGCCGCGGTGCTTCAACTCGCGCTGCGCCAGCACCCGGCCGCGCAGGTCGAGCAGCGCGACCGTGGTGTGGGGCACCGCCACATGCATCCCGCCGACCACGAACCGCGAGTCGTCCAGGTCGACGGGGACATGCGGGCGGCCGACGCCGTTCGACCGGCGCGGGGCGGCCGACTCCCGGATCAGTCCGATCGCGGTGAGCCGGGCGCAGTGGTCGGTGACGGCGGCCGGGGACAGCCCGGTCAGCCGGGCGATGGTGGAGCGCGCCACCGGCCCGTGCTCCAGCACGGACCGCAGGATCACGCTGGCGCTGGTGCGCCGCCGGTCGCTGTCGGCGACACGGGGCATGGTGGGGCGAGGCGTGGTGGTGCGGGGCATGGCTGTGCGGGGCATGGTTGACCGTCCTCTGGAACGGGTCTGAATCCGACCAGAACACTAGGATTCCCTCGGGAGCCCCTGGTGTGAACCCTTTGGCCGGAGTCCACAATCTCTTCGTGGTGCTGTTGCGTGAGTGAAACATCTCCACCTCAGTGATCGGCGTCACGTCGAACCCGGTGTAACGGGCACCCTTTGTGTGGAGCCCACCAAGCCCCCGCCGCACGCTTTGTCGATCACCGACGGCGAGCGGCCCGGCGTCGCCGGGATAGCGTCACGGTGTCCCGAACCGTCCCCGTCTCCGCGGAGTCCCCATGAGCACCGCCGTCGCCACCCCCGCCAGCACCGGACAGGTCCTCGCCGACCTGCTCCCCGCCTCCCGGGTCCGGGATGTCACGCTCGTGCTCGGCGGCGCCGCGCTCACCGGACTCGCGGCCCAGATCTCGGTGCCGATCCCCGGCTCCCCGGTCCCGGTCACCGGCCAGACCTTCGCCGCCCTGCTGGTCGGCACCTCCCTCGGCGCCCGCCGCGGAATCGCCTCGCTCGTCGTGTACGCGCTCGCCGGTCTCGCCGGGGTGCCGTGCTTCGCCGACGGCACCTCCGGGGTCGGCGTCTCGTTCGGCTACATCCTCGGCATGGTCCTCGCCACCGCCGCCGTGGGCGCGCTGGCCAGGCGGGGCGCCGACCGGAGCGTGTGGCGCACGGCGGGCACGATGGTCCTCGGCTCGGCGATCATCTACGCCGTCGGCGTCCCGTACCTCGCCTACGCCGCCGGTCTCTCCGCCTCCGCCGCCGTCGCGGCCGGCCTCACCCCGTTCCTGATCGGCGACGCGGTCAAGGCGGCGCTGGCGATGGGGCTGCTGCCGACGGCGTGGAAGCTCGTGAAGCGCTGAGACGCTGCTGAGACAGGGCCCGCCGGCTGCTCCCGGCGGGCCCTTTTTCATGCGCTCAGCTCTGCGGCCGTCGCCGGGACGACCACCACAGTCCCGCCGCGCCCACCGCCAGGAGCGACACCCCGGCCGCGCCCAGCGGCAGGAGATCCCGTCCGGCGCCGGTCTTCGGCAGTTCGCCACCCTGGTTGCCACCCTGGTCGCCACCCTGGTCGCCGGCCTGGTCGCCGGCCGGGGCCGCCGGGGTGTTGTCGGTATCGAGGAGCAGCGGGGTGGCGGGGGCGTTCGGCGACGGGTTCGTCGTACCGAACGGCACCGGGCCCTGCTGCCAGAACGTCTTCTTCCCGTCGCTGCTCTGGACGGGCAGACAGATCTTCCCGGTCCCGCTCAGATCGAATGTCGCGTCGACGTCGTACGATTTCGACGCCCCCGCCGCGAGATTGTCGATGGGGCAGGTGAAACCGCTGTTGGAGCCCTCCGGGAGATCCTTCTCGGCGATGGCGGTGCACCCCTGGACGCTTTTCACCGTGAGTCCGTCGAATCCGACGACCCACAGCCTGATCTTTCCGCTGTCCTTGGTCCCCTCATTCTTCACCGTGGCGGTGATGGCCGTTTTCTGCGAGCTGTTGTCGACCGAGATCCTCTCGGGCAGCAGCGTGGTCGGCTTCACGCCCGCCGGTGCCTCGTCGACGGCCTTTCCCCCCTTGTCGCTGCCGGGCCCCTGACCGTCCGCACCGGCCGGGGCGGAGAGGGCCAGTACCGCCGAGAAGGATGCGGCGGCCAGTGATCCGGTGACGGTCGTCCAACGACGAGAACTCATGTTCGCCCCCCTTGGCTGCGCCTGAATTCGCAGTACTTGAAGAGGTACCACAATATTTCTCCGCACTATGCTGGTACGGCGTGAATTGGTGGGGCGGGGCAATGGAGGGGGTGCAGCGAATTGCCGGGGAATTCGGGGAGCGGTGGTTTTCCGGGTCTGCTGGTGTCGGGGCGCTATCGATTGGTCGAATGTATCGGCCAGGGGGGAATGGGACGGGTGTGGCGGGCCGTCGACGAGATGCTCGACCGGCCGGTGGCGGTGAAGGAGATGCGGATCGACGACCTCGACCCGGAGGACGGCCGCACCCGCCGTGAACGCACCCTGCGAGAGGCCAGGGCCACCGCCCGCATCGACCATCCGAACGTCGTACGCGTCTACGACGTCGTCGACGAGGGGGAGCGCCTGTGGATCGTCATGGAGCTGGTCGCCGGGCGCTCGCTGGAGCGGATCATGGCCGAGGAGGGGCCGCTGGGCCCGCGCGAGACGGCGAGGATCGGGCTGGGGCTGATCGCGGCGCTGCGGCAGGTGCACGCGGGCGGTGTCCTGCACCGGGACATCAAGCCGGGGAACGTGCTCGTGGAAAGCGGCGGCCGGGTCGTCCTCACCGACTTCGGCATCGCGGCGATCCAGGACGCGAAGGCGCTGACCATGGTGGGCATGCTGGTCGGTTCCCCCGACTACATGGCCCCCGAGCGCATCTCCGGCAGCCCGCAGGGACCGCCGTCCGACCTCTGGTCCCTGGGCGCGACCCTCTGCGCCGCCCTGGCCGGCCACTCCCCGTTCTCCCGCGACACCACCCTGGCCACACTGCACGCCGTCCTCTACGAGGAACCCGAACTCCCCGCCGTCGCAGGCCCGTTGGGCGACCCCCTCGCCGCCCTCCTGCACAAGGACCCGGCCCTGCGCCCCTCCCTCCCGGACCTGGAGACGGCACTGAACCCGGTGGCCTTCCCCGCCCCGACCCCGACGGTGGTCACGACCGGGCTCCGGAGTGTCCCCGTCGACCGGGCCGAGACGGTGACCGTGGCCGTGACCGAACGCGGTCCGGACCCTGACCCTGATCCCGATCCCGATCCCGATCCCGATCCCGATCCCGATCCCGATCCCGACCCGGGTCCGGGTCCGGGTCGGGACCGGGATCAGGGGACCGTTCCCGCGACCCGTCGACTCCGGGCGGGTCTGCGGCGCGGTCACGTCCTCGCCGGGGCCGCCGCCCTGGCCGTCGCCGGTGTGGTCGTCGCGGTCGTGGTGGCGCCGGCTCCTGGCGCGAAGAGCGGAGGGAGCCAGGCGGGCGGCTCCTCGGCGTCCCCTTCTCCCACCGTGTCTTCCACCCTCTCTCCCACCGTTTCTCCCACTGTCGAGGGGACGTTCCGGCCGCAGAGCCTGCCGCCGGGGACGCACCAGGAGGCCGGCGGGTTCGCGTGGGCGACACCCAGGGGATGGCGGCGGGACGTGCAGACGGGGGCGGAGGTGCACTACACGTCCCCCGACGGCACCCAGGAACTCGCCGCCAAGTCCGCCCTGGCGCGCGGCGATCTGATGGACACCTGGCGGACCTCCGAGCAGAACGCCCACCAGGGGCAGGACTACCGCAAGATCCGGCTGGAGCGGACCACGTTCCGGGGGCGCCCGGCGGTCGTCTGGGAGTACACCTTCACGCTTCAGGGCACCCCCTGGCACGCCCGGCTGCTCGGTTTCGACGAGGACGGGAAGTCGTACCAGATCAACACCTGGTACCAGCCGGCCGTGGAGGAGGATGCCCTGAAGACCTACGACCAGGTCAGGAAGAGCTTCACGGCGCTGTGAGCTCGTTTTCCTTCCCTGCCCGCACCTTCTCCTTCACGAAGGCGACCGCCACGACGGCCGCGGCGACGAGCAGCGACAGCAGTACGGTCGTACGCCCGCTGCTCTCGCCCTCCGTGTCCGTCAGCATGTAACCGAGCACGAAGACGATCAGCGCGGCCGTGGCCCAGGTCAGATACGGGTACAGCCACATCCGCACGACCAGCTTCTCCGGGGCCTCCCGCTGGATGATCCGGCGCAGCCGCAGCTGCGAGAAGCAGATGACCAGCCACACGAACAGGGCCACCGCGCCACTGGAGTTGACCAGGAAGAGGAAGACCGAGTCGGGGAACCGGTAGTTGAAGAACACCGCGACGAAGCCGAACACGACCGAGGAGACGATCGCCGCCAGCGGCACACCACGGGACGTGGTCCGGGCGAAGGCCCGCGGCGCGTCGCCCCGCTCGCCGAGCGAGAACGCCATCCGGGAGGCGGTGTAGAGCCCGGAGTTGAGGCAGGACAGCACGGAGGTCAGCACGATGAAGTTCATGATCTGGCCGGCGTGCGCGATGCCGAGGGAGTCGAGGGCGGCGACGTAGGAGCCCTCCTTCTCGATCGCGGGGTCGTTCCACGGCAGCAGCGTGACGACGACGAAGATCGAGCCGAGGTAGAAGACGCCGATCCGCCAGATGATGCTGTTGGTGGACTTGGTGACCGCCCGCTGCGGGTCCTCCGACTCACCGGCCGCCAGCGTCGCGATCTCGCTGCCCATGAAGGAGAAGACGACGAGCAGCACGCCGGTGAGGATCGCGCCGGGCCCGTTGGGCAGGAAGCCGCCGTGGTCGGTGAGGTTCCCGAGGCCCGCCTTGTCGCTGTCGGCGCCCGGCAGAACGCCGAACACCGCGAGTCCGCCGACGACGATGAACGCGCCGATCGCCACGACCTTGATCCCGGCGAACCAGAACTCGAACTCGCCGTAGGAGCCGACCGAGACGAGGTTGGTGGCGGTGAGCACGACCATCACGATCAGCGCCCAGCCCCACTGGGGCACGGCCGGGATCCACCCCTCGAGGATCTTGGCCCCGGCGGTGGCCTCCACGGCCAGCACCACGACCCAGAAGAACCAGTACAGCCAGCCGATGGAGAACCCGGCCCAGCGCCCGAGCGCCCGGTCGGCGTGCGCGGAGAACGAACCCGAGGTCGGGTTCGCCGCGGACATCTCCCCGAGCATCCGCATCACCAGCACCACGAGCGTGCCGACGAGAGCGTAGGAGAGGAGGATGCCGGGCCCCGCGGTGGCGATCCCGGAACTCGACCCGACGAACAGTCCGGCACCGATCACACCGCCGATGGCGATCATCGAGAGATGCCGGTTCTTGAGACCTGCCTGGAGACCGGAACCGGGTTCTCCGGGGCCGGGTCCAGCTTTGGTGAGGGTGGGCTGCGAAGTCATGACAAGCCAGTGAATCGGAGGCAAGCTGATTCGTGAACCTGTGATTCCGGATCGTTACTTGAGGTTTTCCTGAGGTTCCATGGTGTTGCGGGAGTTTTTCGGCGTGACCACCCCGTGCTGCTACCCGGCAACACCCGTGTCACACTCATCCCATGCGCGTGTATCTCGGCTCGGACCATGCCGGCTTCGAACTCAAGAACCACCTCGTCGAATGGCTCAAGGCCGCGGGCCACGACCCGGTCGACTGCGGGCCCCACATCTACGACGCCCAGGACGACTACCCCCCCTTCTGCCTCCGCGCGTCGGAGCGGACGGCGGCGGACCCCGAGTCCCTCGGCATCGTGATCGGCGGCTCCGGCAACGGCGAGCAGATCGCGGCGAACAAGGTGAAGGGCGTCCGTGCGGCCCTGGCCTGGAGCGAGGAGACCGCGTCCCTCGGCCGCCAGCACAACAACGCCAACGTCGTCGCCGTCGGCGCCCGCATGCACTCCGCGGAGGAGGCCACGAAGTTCGTCGAGACCTTCCTGGGCACCCCGTTCTCCGGCGACGAACGCCACATCCGGCGCATCGACATGCTGTCGGCCTACGAGACGACCGGCACCCTCCCCGACATCCCGGCCCACCACCCCCAACAGGACTGAGCCGACCGGGGCGGTTCGACGGTCACCTTTCTCCCGACCGAGGCGGGTGGGAGGGTGGGAAAAAAGGGAAGGACACGGCACCGTGCCAGAAGGGCACACCATCCACCGGCTCGCGCTGGACTACGCCGACCGTTTCGAAGGAACGGCACCGCGGGTGAGCAGCCCCCAGGGCAAGTTCTCCGACGCGGCCGACCTGCTCACCGGAGCGGAGCTCACCCGCACGGAGGCCCACGGAAAACACCTCTTCCTGGGCTTCCGGGACAGTGAGTGGATCCACATCCACCTGGGCCTCTTCGGCAAGGTCGGCTTCGGCGACGCCCCCGCACCCCCGCCCACCGACACCGTCCGCCTGCGCCTGGCCAACGACGCCGCCTATGTCGACCTCCGCGGCCCCACCACCTGCGCCCTCATCACGGACGCCGAGAAACAGGCCGTACACGCCCGCCTCGGCCCCGACCCCCTGCGCCCCGACGCCGACCCCGTGGCCGCCTACGCCCGCGTCTCCCGCAGCCGTACGACGATCGCCGCCCTGCTCCTGGACCAGAAGGTCATCGCCGGCGTCGGCAACGTCTACCGCGCCGAGGTCCTCTTCCGGCACGGCATCGACCCCTACCGCGCGGGCAAGGACATCACCGCCGCCGAGTGGGACGCGATCTGGACCGACCTCGTCGCCCTCATGCGCGAGGGAGTCCGCAACAACCGCATCGACACCGTCCGCCCGGAACACACCCCCGAGGCCATGGGCCGCCCGCCCCGCGTCGACGACCACGGCGGCGAGGTCTACGTCTACCGGCGCACCCACCAGCCCTGCCACCTCTGCGGCGACGGGATCCGCACAGCCGACCTCGCCGCCCGCAACCTCTTCTGGTGCCCGACCTGCCAAAAGGCCTGACGACAGCCTGGACTTGACGGCCGGTCAGAACCCGTGGGGCAGCCAGGGCGCCACCGGTGACCCGAACCCCACCGCCGCCTCCGACAGCGCCCCTTCCCGCAGCTCCCGCACCCGCCCCGCCGCGCCGAGCGAGGCCAGGCTCACCCCGCCCAGGTACGCCGCCCCCAACTCCCGTACCGACAGAGCGAGATCGGCCGGGTCCGTCGTACGCGCGCAGACCGCGCCCTTCGCGTCGCCGGACAGTCGCCAACGCCCCGAGTTCCAGGGGCAGAAGGCGTCCTCGACGTCCAGCACCACGTCCACCGGCGCCTGGTAGGTGCGCGCCTCCAGCGCCCCGCCCACGTCCACCGGACGGACGTACAGCGAGTCCCGCACCCGCAGTTGGCAGCGCCGGATGTCCGACACCAGGTGCTGCCACGCGTCGTCCAGCGGACGCCCCCGCACCTTCAGGGTGCTCGTCAGGTCGATCCCGAACAGAAACCGCCACAGCGCCGCCTCCGACGCCGGATCCAGCGCCGTCAGATCCTGGAGCTGCACCTGGCCGTTGTGCCCGGAGTCCGTCCACTCGGGCCTGACCCGGAAGCGGGCGTACCCGGTGACCTCGCCGTCCCGCTCGGCGAGCACGCACTGCAGCCGCGACGCGCCGTCCCGCTCGGCCGCCGCCTCCAGCACCCCGAGCCGCTCCCAGCCGGTCTGCCGGGCCAGCAGCCCGGGCCGCCCGGGCACCGTCCGCGCGTACACCGCCTCGCACACCTCGAGCCCGGCGAGCGGATCGTCGTACCGCAGCCGTACCTCATCCGCGTCGGCCGGAACGGACAGCCGGATCCGGGCGGTGTCGATCTCGGCGTGCAGCCCGAAGGTCGCCACCCCGTACCCGAAACGTCCGTAGATATCCGGTTCCGAGGCGGTGAGGGCGGCGAGCGGCTCGCCCAGCTCCCGCAGGTCGTCCAGCTGCCGCCGCATCAGCGAGGTCAGCACCCCGCGCCGCCGGTGCGTGGAGCGCACGCCGACCGTGGTCACGCCCGCCGTCGGCACGGAGGCCCCGCCCGGCACGGTCAGCCGGAAGCCGTACGCTCCCGCCGTGCCCACCAGTTCCGTCCCGTCCCAGGCGCCGAGGGCCCGTTCGCACGGGATCAGCCCCCGCCAGAGCTCCCGCTCCTCGGCGGACTCCGCCACCCCGCCGAAGGACAGCAGCAGGGTGTCGTACCAGATGTCCCAGTCGTCCTGATCCAGCACCCGCAGCTCGGTTGTAGAAAGGGTCGTGCGCCCCGTGGTCCCACTGTCCGTCGCCCCAGTCGTCATGCGTCCATGCCTAGCAGCACATCGCAGGGCGAGCCAGGGAATTTCTCCTTCCGGGCGACGGGAGCGCTTTCCGTGAAGTTCACTGTGAAGTTGAACCTCGGACGGGGGACAAGTGGGACCTCCCGTGCCAAGCGGCGGGTTGGATGGATAGGGTCCCGAACTAATGGCAGCAGGACGAACGCGGCGCGCGGAAGCCGAGACGTTGGCGGCCCGGTTGAGGCACTGGATGCACCGGGCTCGCACCGGCGTGCGCCGAAGCGCGGTCGACTACTTCCGCGGCGACGGATCCGACTGGATCGCGCTGGCCTTCCTGCTGCTCACGGTCCCGCTGATCGCCGTCACCACCCTCGCCAACTCGGTCTGGTGCTCCCCTGCCGCCCTGGTCCTGCCGATCGTCGCCGGCGGTCTGCTGCTGCGCCCGTCCAGCCTGCTCGGCCTGTACGCGGCGGCGGCCACCGCGCTGATCGTGGAGTCCGTACAGCTCGGCCCCTACACGGACGGGCCGTCCAGAGTCACCCCGGGTGTGGTGCTCGTCGTCGCCGCATGCGGGTTCTTCGGGCTGCTCATCGCCCAGTTCCGCAGCCGGGTCGGCGTGCCCTGGCGGCGCGGCGGCACCATGCTGTTCGACCTGCGCGAACGCATCCGGGTGCAGAGCAAGCTGCCGAAGCTGCCGCACGGCTGGCACCGCGAGATGGCGCTGCGGCCCGCCGGCGGCCAGTCCTTCTCCGGGGACTTCGTCGTCGCGGCCCGCACCAACGGCGGTCGCACCATGGAGGTCGTCCTCACCGACGTCTCCGGCAAGGGCATGGACGCGGGCTCGCGCGCGCTGCTGCTGTCCGGCGCGTTCGGCGGCCTGCTCGGCTCGCTGCCCCCGCACGCCTTCCTCCCGGCGGCGAACGGCTATCTCCTCCGCCAGGACTGGGACGAGGGTTTCGCGACCTCCATCCACCTGGTCCTGGACCTCGACTCCGGCGACTACGAGCTCTACTCCGCCGGCCACCCGCCGGGCCTCCAGCTCAGCGCCGGCAGTGGCCGCTGGGAGGAGAAGGCCGCCGAGGGCCCGCTGCTCGGCGTCTACGAGGGCGCCCAGTTCGATCCGGTGAAGGGATCCCTGCGCCCCGGCGACGTGCTGATGCTGTTCACCGACGGCCTGGTGGAGACCTCCGACCGCGACATCGTCGAAGGCATCGACCGGCTCACCGGCGAGGCCGACCGCTATGTCGCCGGCGGCTTCCAGGGCGCCGCCTGGCATCTCATCGAGGCGGTCGCCAAGGACGTCAACGACGACCGGGCCCTGCTGCTGGTCTGCCGCGAGGGCCCCACGGCCCAGTCGGCGCCCCTGGTCTGACGCTCTGCCCGTCATCTAGGTCGAGGAGACCCATGCTCACCCTGGCCGAGGTCGAGGCCCTCGCCCGTGCCGCCCACGAGGGCCAGACCGACAAGGCGGGCCGCCCCTACACCGAACACCTGCGGGCGGTCGCCGAGGGCGTACGGTCCCGGGGCGGCGACGCCGAACAGATCGCGGCGGCCTGGCTGCACGACGCCGTCGAGGACGACGCCCTCAGCGAGGACTGGCTGCGCGGGGCCGCGCTCACCGACCGCACCAGGGCGATCGTCCTGGCCCTCACCAAGCGCCCCGGCGAGCCCCCGGAGACGTACGCGAGCCGTATCCTCGCCACCCCCGGCGCGCTGCTGGTCAAGCAGTCCGACCTGGCCCACAACGCGAACCCGGCCCGTCTCGCGGCCCTGGACGCACCGACCCGGACCCGCCTGACCGAGAAGTACGCGCGGATGCACGCGCTCCTCGGCCTGACGGCCCCCCAGGACCGCTAGACGGAAACCTTCTCGCGCCCCTGTTGCCTCTGTTCCTTCTGTTCGCTCTGTTCCTTCTGTTCGTCCTCGCGCTTCCGGGCCAGTTCGGCCGGGTCGCGGCGGAAGGCCCAGTCCATCCTCGGCTCCATCACGAACCGGAACACCCGCCGGACGGGCGCGGTGCACAGCAGCGTGACGGCGGTGGCCACGGCGACGCTGACGGCGATCTCGCCGGCCGGGCCGTGCAGCCAGGCGTGGTCGAACCAGCCGCGGTAGTCGGCGCCCTTGATGAGGAAGCCGTGCAGCAGATAGCCGTACAGGGTGCCCGCGCCGAGCGCCGTGAACCACATCGTGCGGCCCGGCACCCAGGAGAAGAAGCAGGCGGTCAGCAGCAGCGAGCAGCCGAACAGCGCGAGCTGCATCACCGGCCCGGTCCACCAGGGGGCGTCCAGCGTCTGAGCGGAGGAGCTGTGGTAGAACCAGCTCGCCTTCATCCGCGGCACCGCCCACCAGGCGAACGTGAGCGCGAAGGCGAACACCGGTACGGCCGCGATCCGCACCGAGCGCCGGCGCACGAGCCGGAAGTGCTCCGGGCGCAGAAGCACGCCGAGCACGAAGTACGGCAGGAACTGCAGGACCCGCTGGAGGTTGAGGTCCTCGCCGATGTCCGGGCTGAGGGAGGCCAGCATGGCGACGGCCAGTGCGAGCGGCAGCGGATGGCGGACGGTCTTCCAGAGGGGAGTGGTCACCCGCCAGATGAACAGCGCCACCAGGAACCAGGTGAGGTAGTAGGGGTCGAGGAGGCTGATCTCCTGCCCCGGCGTGTGGTCGACGTACCGCTTGAAGAGGGAGTAGGCGGTCTCGAAGACGACGTACGGTACGACGATCCCGGTGACCAGCCGTCTCATCCTGCCGGGGCTGGCGTCGAAGCTCCGGGAGAAGTACCCGGAGATCACGATGAAGGCCGGCATGTGGAACGCGTAGACGACCATGTAGGCGGCCTGCAGCACCCGGCTGTCGCCCTTGAGCGGCTCCCAGGAGTGCGCCACGGCCACGAGCACGATCGCCATGTACTTGGCGTTGTCGAAGAACGCGTCGCGCCGGCCGGGCGGCTGGGCCGAGCGCGGGCTCGGAACATGAGACGAGGCGGCTTGGAACATTCGAGGCACCCTAGCGTTGCTTGTGTGTGTCAGTAAAACGGGCCAGGTCATTCCCGTGTAATGCACAGCGGCTACCCCGGAAATCGCCGAAGTCGACACGCCAGAAGGTGTCTTGTGACTCACACTGTCGTCCGCGATGTCGCGATTCATCCCGACGAAAAGGTACATAACGCCGGTTGTGGGTGTGTTGTTGGTGAGGTTGCGGCCTCAATTCGAATTACCTGCGCATATGTTGTGCGGGTCCTGAAACCGGCGGCCTCAATTCCCTTCGCCGGTACGCCTTGAATTGCCGTGCGGCGGGCCGGCGGCCGGAGTCACCTGTCCATCATGTGTCACCGGCGGCATGATGAGGCCCAGTTGGTGGCACCATGGTTCTGGCGGGGGTGCGCGCTGTGCGTTCCCGGGCCGGTAGAGCGGAACCGACCGAGGGTGTGATCAGTTGTGGCCATTTCACTGTCAGTGGTGCTGCTGTTGGCGATCATCCTGGTAGTGCTGATCAGAGGCGGCAGCATCAAGGCGGGCCCCGCCATAGTCGCCATCCTCTTCGGCTTCTTCCTGGCCTCCACAGGCATGGCGCCATCGATCAACCGTTTCCTCGACTCCCTCGCGGACACGATCAACTCGATCAGTTTCTGAGCACGGCCAGTTTCTGAGCGCGGCGCGGACATGCCGAAGGCCCGGGGAGAGGAATCGCACCCTCTCTCACCCGGGCCTTCGCCGTACTTCGTCCTGCACAGAGCGGGCGACGGGAATCGAACCCGCGTAGCTAGTTTGGAAGATCGCGTATGCGGATCCGGGCTGAGCTGGCAAGTCGCTGACCTGCGTGGCGTCGCACGCTTCACTCTTACTCCCCGTTGGTCCCCGTCACGTGCCGCACGATCGGGCACGCAGGGGGCACGGATGCCCCTCTCGCGCCCGTGTGCGGTTCGGATGCCCCTCGGGTGCTCTGCGCGCTTCCTGGGCCGCGTGCGGCAGCCTGGCGTCGAACCTAGCCAAGCTGCCGCACCTGACTACAACTTCGTGATCACTGCGGCGACGATGGGAGAGATCACCCCCAGCAGCGCCGTCACGTCGCGAAGCACCTGTGTCCACCTGTACTGCATAGTTGCGTGCTGTGACGCTTCGGCGCTACAGTCGCAAACCTGTACTCCATTGCTATGCAATGGGATACGGGTGAGGTTGGTTCGCTTCTTCTGCAAGTAGACCTCCTCGTAGAGCCATCGGGCGTCAGCGAGCTGTGGAAGGTTGCGCAGACGCTCTTTTGGCATGCCACTTTTCAGTTGATGGGGCGGTACAGTAGCACCCCGGTTCCTCAACTGACTCTGAGGCGTTACGGGTTGACGATCTGCCCAGGTCAGCAGGGGGCGGCGCGAGTAGCCGCTCAACATCGTCGGGACCCGCAGAGGCCAGTTTGCCGCACGTGGCCCGGTAACGGCAACTTCCATGGTCAGGGCGCCGTTTCACCTCTGATTTAAAGATTGGCCAGTCTTTAAAGCGCCTGCATCCTTCGAATCGAAGGTTGATGGCTGTCCGGGTGCTTCGTGTGGCGCGAGGTCTCGGGAATCCTCCTCCCGCACTCGCTCCACCATCTTCACCCACCACCCACCCCAGCTCCCATCCCGTCTGCCGTCGACCCACACACCGTGGAGCGGGCGTGGTTCCTGGCGTCCAGGTGGAGCGCGCCACTGTACGAACGACCTGGACGCCAGGGGCCGCGTCTGCTCGGCTCTGCCTGGGGCGACGGCAGGCGGGATGGGAGCACCCCGCGCACGCCACTACTCCGCCGGCACTCGCGAACGGCGCCCCCGCCATCTCGGAGCCTGAGCGCCCCCGCCGGAGGCACTGCTGTGACCCGGCTGCCGCTCTGCGGTGATCACCCCATGGCCACGGCCCACCCGCTGTGGGCGCGCGTAGGCGCAGTGCGGGCGGAGCGGGCCGAAGGCAGGAGCGGCGCCCGCAACGGAGCCGGGAGCGTGCCCGGCGGAGCGGAGCGCAGCCGGGTGCCTTGATGAGGTAGAGAAACCTGTAACAAGATCGGCTAGCCGACCGCGCTCCGCTCGGCCAAGCCGCGTAGGGATTCAGGAACACGAGGTTCCGAGAGTTGGATCAGGTCGCGGATGACCTCACGGGCCAAGTGGTGATCGTGGATCTGCTCAGGTGCCAGAGCCTCGGATTCCAAGAGCGCGGCTGTGGCCTCGCCAACGTGTCGCCGCTGCGCGTGCGCTCGCGCCACGTCAAGGAGGAAACGCGACTGCCGCTCAGGCGAAAGGCTCGACGCGTCGACCTCCTGGGCCACCTCCAGGGCAAGCCCCGCGTCGCCCAACTCGACCGCCGTACTCACCGCGTGGATCTCGACATTCGTCGGCCCAAACTCCGTGTCGAAATCGTTGCGGTCCTCCCCCAACCTCGCTGCGATTCCGCGCGCTCGGTCAATGTGCTCGTGGGTCCGCCCCCGGTTCCCCTCCCTCGCGTTGATCACAGCGAGAACCAGGTTCATGGCACCCAACAGCGAAAGCTCTTCCGGGGGGCACGCCGGCGCCTCCGCTCTGGGCGCCATGACGGCTACGGCAGACTTCGCAGCCTGCTCGGCCTGCTCCATGTGCTGCTGCCGCATGAACGCGTGCGCCATGCGAAACAGACTCGCCACAACCTCCAACGGCTGGCCCGCAAGCTCGGCCGCCTGTAGCGCCCGGTCGGCCGCGACCCATGCCGCGTCGGCCTGGTCCTGCCGGGTGAAGCTCGCTGCTGCCACCTGGTACGCCTTGGCACGCAGAGCGTGAAGTTCCAGACGGTCGCCCGCGGGTGCGTGGCGTACCGCCGCCTCGATGCTGGGAAGCAACCTCACGAGGTGATCGCTCAATGCCCCGTAGCTCGACGCGTGCGCGAGCGTCCACGCCTCGTCTACGCGCTGACGGAAGTCGGCAAGGGAGGGGACAGGTTCAGCCGGCGACTGCTCAAAGAGACTGCCCAGGGCCGGGTGCCCAGTGAGGGCTACGCGCAGCCCTTCAAGGTCGTTGCTCCTGTGGGTCTCGTCCGGTTCGGCTTCCTCGGCCGGCGCCGCGTCGGGCCGTACCTCGCGCACGGACACGTTCAGGGCGTCGGCAAGAGCCTGAAGGATCGACAGCCGCTCAACGGGCTGCACACCTCTTTCGACCTGCGAAACCCAGCTCTCGGAGCGCGCCATTGCGATGGCAAGGTCACTCTGTGACATGCCTGCCGCGCGGCGCAGCTCCTTGACTCGCTGGCCGAGCGTCTTGGTATCGGAGCCTGTCACGCCTCTGCTCCGGTGGGGTACTTGCCGGCGTAGGGCTGAAGGCGGTCGACCTCAGTCTTCTCGACGTACTTGGCGCGCTCCGTGAGGAAGTGGCGCGTGTGCGGCTGGCGCTCGTGCTCCTCGAACGCGTCGTGATCGGCGTACAGCTCGAAGAAGATCCGCTGATTCGGTGCGCCCTCGACCTCGTGGCATGCATAGACCAGCGTGCCGGGCTCGTGCGCCCGAATCCCTGCTGTCGTCTCCCGCATCAGTGCGTCAAATGCCTCGCCTGCACCCTCGCGAAGAGTGAAGCGTACAAAAAGCCCAAAGTTGGCCATTTCTCCTCCTTCTTGTCGCATTCAGTCTCGCAGAGTCAGACTTCTACTGCTAGTCGCAGGTTTTCTGTTGACTCGCAGTTTTTCTGCGAGTAGCTTCGGTGGTGTCGAACAACAAGGCGCCCCGAGCTACGTGCATCCGCCAAGATCACAACGCAGCCCGGGGCTCATCCCACAAGGGGAGACTCCATAATGCCGTCCTTCAAAATCGACGTTTCGACCGCTGTCGTGTTCGTGGCGACCGCGCCCGAGCCGAAGATGGCCAACAAGAAGACCGGTGAGCGGGCCGTGGACCGGGAGACCGGCGCCGGCCTGTCGACCGTGGGCCTGCTGGTCTCGGACGAGGGGGAGGGGAACCTCTACCAGGTCACCATCCCCGAGACGGGCTACCCCGAGGGTCTCGCCCCGGGCATGCCGGTCCGGGTGATCGGGCTCAAGGCCCGTGACTGGGAGAACACCTTCAACGGTGAGAAGCGTCACGGGATCTCGTTCCGCGCGGTCGCGATCACCTCGGCGGCCTGACATGACGGACCTGTCGGTGTGGCTCGAAGCCACGGGAGCCTTAGCGGGGGCCGGAGGTCTCGGCTACGCGAAGTACCGTGCGCCGCGTGTGTACTGGCCGCTGGTCGGTCTGCCGGTGACCTGGGGCCGGTTCTCCCTGTCGTACCGCTCAACGATGGACGTGTGCGGGCTGACGGTTCACCCGTCGGGACTGCGGGCGTTCATGACGCGCAACGTCGCCCGCCGTGAGGTGCAGCCGGTACCGCCGAAGGTGCGCAGGGTGCGGCCCACGTCGACCGGGCTGCGGGTGACCCTGCGGCTCCCGGCCGGCCTGGAGCCCGCCGACCTGGCCGCGTCCTCGGAGCGGCTGCGCCACGCCTGGGGCGTCCACTCGGTGACCGTGGTGGAGACGAAGCCCGGTTTCGTCGAACTGCGGATGACCGGTTACGACGTGCTGCGCCGGGTGCGGATGCCGCGTAAGGCCCGCCCCCATGGCATGGCCGTTCCGGTCGCGCTGCGGGAGGACGGGACCGCGTTCGAGCGGGATTACCGCAAAGCCCCCATGGCCCTGACCCTGGGCGCCAACCAGTCCGGTAAGTCGATGTACCTGCGCAGCCTGATCAAGGGGCTCGCTGAGCTGCCGGTCGGGCTGGTCGGGGTCGACTGCAAGCGCGGTGTGGAACAGTCCGCGTTCGCGCCCCGCCTCTCCGCCCTAGCCACCACCCCGGACCAAGCCGCCTCGCTGTTCGGCGTCCTGGTCGTCGAGATGGAAGAGCGCTTCGACCTGCTGAACCTCCACGGAGTCTCCGACCTGTGGGAACTCCCGGAAGACGTCCGGCCGGCGCCGCTGATCGTCCTGGTGGATGAGGTCTCCGAACTCTTCCTGATCTCCTCGCGCAAGGATGAGGAACGGCGCGAACGGCTGGTCACCTCGCTGATCCGGCTGGCACAGATGGCCCGCGCGGTCGGCATCTATCTGGAGATCTGCGGGCAGCGCTTCGGCTCCGACCTGGGCAAGGGCGCCACCATGCTCCGTGCCCAGCTCACCGGCCGTGTGGTGCACCGCGTCAACGACAAACAGACCGCCGAAATGGGCTTGGCCGACGTGGCTCCGGAAGCGGTCCACGTTGCGAGCCTGATCCCGATGGAACGCCCCGGTACGGCCGTTGCGGCGGACGCTTCGGGCGGCTGGTCGAAGATCCGCACCCCGGAGATCTCGAAGGCGGAAGTTGTCGTGGCCTGCCGGGAGTTCGCGCACCTGGTCCCGGATTTGCCGTTCCTGGACCCGTTCCGCCCGACCGTGCCCGTCGAGGCGTCGGCGGACGGTCCGGTGCTGGTCAAGCCCCGTCCGGTCACGGAGTGATCGCCGTGGCCACGCGACGAAAGCCCGCCGTGACGGAGCCCGCCAAGTGCCCGGTGTGCAAGGGCTCCGGGGAGGTCTCCCGGACCGTGCACGTCGGCCGTAAGGGCCGTGTCGCCGGTGAACAGACCGGCCTGTGCCTGAACTGCCTCGGCAGTGGCGAAGCCCCCTCGACCTGATCCCGCCGGACCCGGGCGGCGCCCTTCTCGGTTCCGCCCGCCCGGCCCGACTCCCCTTCGAAGGGAGGTGCCGCTCATGTCCCGTTCGATCCGCCCGGACGCGGTCCTGATCCAAGCCGTGATCGCCGGCGCGCTGTCCTTCGCTCACCTGCACGACCTGGCCGAAGCCGCTGGACAGTCCGGCTGGAAAGCCTGGGCCTATCCGATCTCGGTGGACCTGCTGTTGGTCGCCGCGTGGCGTCGGCTGCGTACGGCCCGCCGGGACCGGTCTGCCTGGACCTGGTTCGTGATCGCGCTGACTGCCTCGCTCGGGGCGAACATCGCGACCGCCGGACTCCTCGACCTCGACCAGGTGCCCGACTGGCTGCGGATCCTCGTCGCCGGCTGGCCCGCCCTGGCCTTCCTCGGCGGAACCCTGCTGGTCCATACCCCCGACGCCCCGCCCGTCCCCGCACAGCCTGTGGATGACGGACCGGCGGCGCCGGAAGTCGAGATGCACCGCACCGACGACGAACCCACCCCCGCCCCGCCCGCGAGCGTGCCGGAACTCGCGCCCGCCCCGCCGCTGCCCGCCGCCAGTGCCGCGACGGTTCCGGCCGCGCTCCTCGACCACGCCCGCAAGCTCGCCGACGCCCACCAGGCCGCTACCGGCACCCCGATGCCTGCTGACGTCCTGGCCGCACGGCTCGGCCTGCCCGCCCCGACAACCGCCGCGATCGCGGCACAACTCCAACTCACCTGAAAGGAAAGGAAGTTCACTATGCGTCCGTCCATCGAATCCGCGCTGAAGCGGTCGGCGGAACTGACCCGGAACAACCGGCTCGTGGAAGCCGTCGCCGTGGCCGAAGCCGCGATCAACCGGGCCTACGACGACGAAGGCCCCGAGATCCGCCAGTGGCTGACCGACCACACCGACGACTTCGTCGGCCGGGAGGACTGACCCCGATGGCCGTTCACCGCCGCTTCCGTGACCGCATCCGTATCGGCCCCGTCGAGGTCGCCACCTACTACGACGGGCGCGGGCGGGACATGCACACCGCTGCCTGCACCGCCCCCGGCTGCGGCTTCTCGGCCGACTACCGCGACCGGGCCGCCGCCGAACTCGCCGCCCGCGCCCACCGCTGCAAGGCATAGGAGACCACTCGTCATGGACGTCCCGCTCTGGCTCGCCGTGGTCGTCGTCGGCTACCTCGGCATCAAGCTCGCCCGCCCGCCGTGGTGGCTGGTGGCCCTGCTCCTGCTGGGCGGCTACCTCGTCGCCGGCAGCGTCCTCGCCCCCGCCCTCGCCACCGTCCTCAAGTAGAAGGGAACCGCCTCGTGTTCACCCCGAAGTACCCGCCCCGCGACACCGCACCTCCGGCCGCGATCCCCGCCCCGACGGTCTACACCCCGGTACCGGTCCAGGCGTCGGCCCCGGCGCCGGTCCCGGCCGTCCCGGTCTCCAACCGGCCCACCGTGCAGCTCACCCCGGGCAGCGCGCTCGCCCTGGCCGCCGGCGGTGGCGCCGTGGTCCTCGTCGTCGGCGCGGTCCTGGTCTCCATGCTCCTGGCCGTCGCCATCACCGCCATGTCCGTGGCCGTGTGCGCGGTCGTCCTGCGCTCGCTCCTCAGCCAGGAAAGGAACCGCTGACATGGGCCTGTTCAGCCGTAAGAGCAGCACCCCGGAGCCCGCTCGTGACGAGCGCATGGCCGAACTGGGCCGGGACTACGCGATCGCCCGCCGGCACCGCGACACCCGGGCCATGAACCGGATCATGCGGGAGATCGGCACAGACAAGGACGTGACCGACCTGAACGACTTCCGCGCCGGTCAGGAGTCCTACGACTCCATCCCGCCCATCCCGCGCAACCGCAATCGCCGCAAGTAACGCCCGTCCGGGGCGGCCTCAACCGCCAAGTATCCGCCGCCCCGGACGGCTCACCTTCCTGATCCAACGGACCCGAAAGGGAAGCCTCATCATGCCTCAGCACGCCCGGATCACGCCCGTCTGCCGCGACTGCGCCGGCTTCGCCTCGGCCATGGTCACCAGCGGTGCCCGCCACCTCGACGGCACCCGCGCCACCCTCCGCGTCACCTGCCCGACCTGCAAGGGAACCGGCCACACGACCCCCGCGCCCGCCATGGCGCACACGGGGCGGTGAGCGGCATGGCCCCCAAACTCCCCGCCTACCTCTACCCGACCGAGAGTTCTCCCGGCCTGCGGGTGCGTGGCGGCACCCAGTACACCAGCTCTCAGGGTGACTACGTCTGCGGTGGCTGCGGCGCGGAAGACCACGCCAACGGTGACAACGCCGTGAAGGCCCTGGTCGACGACTACACCGACAACCACGGCCCCGCTCACCGCAACGGGGGCAACCGGTGACGGCCAAGCCCCGGGTCCTGGACCTGTTCTGCTGCCAGGGCGGCGCCGCGATGGGCTACCACCGCGCCGGGTTCGACGTGACCGGTGTCGACGTGGCTCCGCAGCCCCGGTATCCGTTCCGCTTCATCCAGGCGGACGCGGTCGGCTTCATCCGCGAGCACGGTGCGGAGTTCGACTTCATCCACGCCTCCCCGCCCTGCCAGTACTACACGCAGTGCCAGCGCATCCAGGGCCGCGAGCACCCCGCCCTGATCGCCCCGACCCGCGCGGCCCTCGAAGACACCGGGCGCCCCTGGGTGATCGAAAACGTGGATGACGCAGCCCCCGAGTTGCGCGACCCGGTGACCCTGTGTGCGGCCGTGTTCGGGATGCGCACCTACCGCCACCGGCTGTTCGAGACCGGCGGAGGCTTCACCTTCACCCCGCCCCGCCACCTGCCCCACCTCGCGCCCCTGACCAAGATGGGCCGCCCCCGCACCGCCGGGACCTTCGCGCACTACGTCGGCAACTTCTCTGGCGTCCAGGAAGCCCGCGACGACATGGGCGTGGCGTGGATGAACCGCGACGGCATCCGCGAGTGCATCCCGCCCGCCTACGCCCAGTGGATCGGCACCCGCGTGTACGCCTCCCTGCTGGAGGTTGCTGCGTGACCGACACCGCCACCATGGCGGGCCTGGACCCGGCCACCCTCACCGACGTGCTGAGGCTGGCCGGGTCCACCGGCTTCGACCGCATCCAAGACCAGATCCGCCGTACCGGCGGCTGCTCCGACCCGGTCCACCTCCAGGGCGCCACCGTCACCCGTGACCGGGCGACCGGACACGTCCTGCACGCGTACGACACCGACAACGAGCCGGGCGGCAGGCTGCGCATCGCGTGCGGCAACCGCCGTGCCTCGCGCTGCCCGTCCTGCGCCTGGACCTACGCCGGCGACACCTACCACCTCATCCGCGCCGGCCTCGTGGGCGATCCCGCCAAGGGCACCCCGCACACGGTCCGGGATCACCCCCGGGTCTTCGCGACGCTGACGGCCCCATCGTTCGGCCCGGTCCACAACCGGCCCGGCAATCGGCCCTGCCGCTGCGCCACCCGCCACGACGAGGATGCGCCTGAACTCGGTACCCCGCTCGACCCGGACATGTACGACTATGCGGGCGCGGTGCTGTGGAACAACCACGCTTCCGACCTGTGGCGGTACTTCACGATCTACCTGCGCCGTGAGATCGCCCGCCGCGTCGGCCTCACGCAGAAGGAAGCACACGCACAGTCCCGCGTCGCCTTCGGCAAGGTCGCCGAATACCAGAAGCGCGGGGCCGTCCACTTCCACGCCGTGATCCGCTTCGACGGACCGGACGGACCGGATTCCACGCCCCCGGCCTGGGCGACCCTCGAACTCCTCACCGAGGCGATCCAAGCCGCCGCTGCCCGCGTTGCGGTCGACGTCGGTCCGGTTGGTGACCAGCCCGCCCGAACCCTGCGCTGGGGCACCCAGCTCGACGTACAGGCCATCGGCGCCTTCGGCCACGGCGAAGAGATCACCGAACAGGCCGTGGCCTCCTACGTCGCCAAGTACGCCACCAAGGCCGCCGAGACAACCGGCACCGTTGACCGCCGCATTGGCAACAAGGAAGCCCTGGTCCTGCTCGACGTCCCCGAGCACCCCAGCCGGCTCATCTCCGCTTGCCTCGACCTGCACGCCCTCTACCCGGACCGCAAGCTCCGCGACTGGGCTCACATGCTCGGCTTCCGCGGCCACTTCTCCACCAAATCCCGCCGCTACTCCACCACCCTCGGCGCCCTCCGCCAGACCCGAGCCGACTACCGCGCGCAGCAGCAACGCGAAGCCCTCGGCCTGCCCGACCCCGACGTCCCGGAGGCAACCACGCTCACCCTCGCCCACTGGACCTACGCCGGCCACGGCCACACCCCCGGCGAATCCTGGCTCGCCGCCAACATCCGCCGCGATATCGAACTCAACCGCGAAACCGCACGCGAAGAACTGCTCAACGACGACTGGGGAGGGCACGACGATGACTGATCGCTTGCTGTCGGTGGCGGAAGTCGCCGAACGGCTCGGTACCTGGGAGGAGAGCGGGGAGCGTTTCCCGCGTCGCCTGGTGGAAGAGCGCCGGATCGCCTACGTCAAGGTCGGTCGATACGTCCGCATCCGGGAGAGCGTCATAGAGGCGTACATCGCGGCCAACACCGTGCAGCCCCGCCGCCGTGGCTCCGGCCTCCGGGGGGTGGCTGCCTGATGGCTGGCAAGCGTCGACAGTTCGGCCGTGTCCGCAAGCTCCCGTCCGGCCGCTACCAGGCCCGCTACGTCGGCCCTGACGGACTCCTCCGGCCCGCCCCGGACACCTTCGCCACCAAGAGGGACGCCGACGACTGGTTGGCCGACAAGCAGACCGAGATGCGGCGCGGCGACTGGCACGACCCGGACGCCGGAAAGGTGCCGTTCGGCGAGTATGCCGCCGCGTGGATCCGGGAGCGTGAGCTGACCACCACCACACGGCAGCTCTACGGGTCGCTCCTTCGGCACCACCTTGAACCCACCTTCGGAGCGGCCACCCTCGCCGAGATCTCGCCCCCGCTCGTCCGTCGTTGGCGCGCTGACAAGCTCGCTGGCGGTACGGGCCCGACCACCGTCGCGAAGGCGTACGCCCTGCTGCGCGGGGTCATGGGTACGGCCGTCAGCGACCTGCTGATCCGGCGCAACCCGTGCACGATCAAAGGGGCCAGCACCGTGCACACCCCGGAACGGCCGACCGCGACCGTCCAAGAGGTGTACGACCTGGCTGACGCGATCCAGCCGCGCTACCGGGCGCTCGTGCTCATGGCCGGCTTCCTCGGGCTGCGCTGGGGCGAACTGGTCGGGCTGCACCGCCGTGACGTCGACCTCGACCATGGGGCCGTCCGTGTTCGGCGAGCCGTCGCCGAACTGAACAACGGGCAGAGGGAGATCAAGGCACCCAAGAGCGCGGCCGGCAAGCGAACCGTGGCCATTCCGGCCGCGATCATCCCGGATGTTCGCGTGCACCTAGACCTGTACGCCGAACGTGGTGCCGATGGTCGGGTGTTCGTCGGAGCCAAAGGGGCCACCCCGCGCCGCAACCACTTCAACCGGCTGTGGCGCAAGGCGTGTTCGGACGCAGGGATCAAGGGTCTGCACTTTCATGATCTCCGCCACACGGGCAATACCCTCGCCGCGTCGACCGGGGCCAGCACACGCGAGCTGATGGCGCGCATGGGTCACAGCTCCGCCCGCGCCGCGCTGATCTATCAACACGCCAGTGCCGACCGTGATCGGCTGATCGCCGATGCCGTGAGCGGACTCGTCAACAAGGGGCGGAAGAAAGCTCGGAAGGCCAAGAAAAAGCAAGATCGAAAGCCCAAGGGGCACGAGGGGGACACGCCGGGCTGATCGGAGTCCCCGGAAACAATCAGGGCCAGGCGGAGGAAAGATCCTCTGACCTGGCCCTGATTCGTGAAGAGCGGGCGACGGGAATCGAACCCGCGTAGCTAGTTTGGAAGACTAGTGCTCTACCATTGAGCTACGCCCGCACAGCACGCGCCGCAGGTCAGGCGACTGCGGCACTTCAGGCATCGTAGCGGGTCCGTGGCCCCGCCCGCACACCTCTTCCCCGAGTGCGCCGCCGCGCGCCCCTCCGCTCGGCAAAAGCGGCGGTCAGAGCCGCTGCGGGCATGTACCCTACGTGTCGCACCAGACGGGGTGTGGCGCAGCTTGGTAGCGCGTCCGCTTTGGGAGCGGAAGGCCGTGGGTTCAAATCCCGCCACCCCGACCACTTGCCCGGTTCACCTGCCCGGTCGCCCCCTCGATCGCGGCGGGCACCTGGCCGGCGATCGTCTTTTGGGTGGCTCAGCGGCTACGGCTACTATGCAAGCTGCGCGCCCGTGTGTCCTGGCCCACCTGGCCTACGAATCCTCCCGGGCGCTGAATCGCCGGATCTGTCAGGCCCCGGCGAACCCGAAGAAGTCAGCCACAAGGAGACCGAACCGTGAAGAGCGCCGTGGAGACCCTGAACCCGACCCGGGTTCGGCTCACTGTCGAGGTGCCCTTCGAGGAGCTCAAGGACAGCCTCGACGCGGCGTACAAGAAGATCAACCAGCAGGTCACGGTGAAGGGCTTCCGCAAGGGCAAGATCCCCGCCCGGGTCATCGACCAGCGGTTCGGCCGCGGTGCGGTCCTGGAGGAGGCGGTCAACGACGCGCTTCCGAAGTTCTACACCGAGGCGGTCAACACCGCCGAGATCGATGTCCTCGGTCAGCCGGAGGTCGACATCACGGAGCTGAAGGACGGCGAGACGCTGAACTTCACCGCCGAGGTCGACGTCCGCCCCGCCCTGGAGCTCCCCGAGGACTTCTCCTCCATCGAGGTCGAGGTCGACGCGGTCGAGGTGACCGAGGACGACATCGAGAAGTCCGTCGAGCAGCTCCGTGAGCGCTTCGCCTCCACCTCCCCGGTCGAGCGTGCCGCCGAGGACGGCGACGTCGTGACCGTCGACCTCGAGGCCAAGGTCGACGGCGAGATCCTGGAGGACGGCGTCGCCAGCGGCGTCTCCTACACCATCGGCTCCGGCGAGCTCCTCGAGGGCATCGACGACGCCGTGAAGGGCCTGGAGGCCGGTGGCGAGGCCACCTTCACCTCCGAGCTCAAGGGCGGCTCGGCGGCCGGTAAGGAGGCCGAGGTCACCGTCAAGGTCAGCCAGGTCGCCGCCCGCGAACTGCCCGAGCTGGACGACGAGTTCGCGCAGCTCGCCTCCGAGTTCGACACGCTGGAGGAGCTGCGGGCGGACAGCCGCAAGCGCCTCGAGAACATGAAGCAGTACGACCAGGCCACGCAGGCCCAGGAGCGCGTCCTGGAGAAGCTGCTGGAGCTCGTCGAGGTGCCCGTCCCCGAGAAGCTGCTCGAGGACGAGATCAACACCCGCAAGCACAACCTGGAGCACCACCAGCTCGGCCAGATGGGTCTCGACCTCGACAAGTACCTGGAGATCCAGGGCAAGACCGCCGAGGAGTTCGACACCGAGACCCGTGAGGCCGCGGTCAAGGGCATCAAGACCCAGTTCGTCCTCGACGAGCTGGTCAAGCGCGAGAAGCTGAACGTGAACCAGGAGGAGCTCACCGAGCACCTCATGCGCCGCGCCGCCTCCTCCGGCATGTCCCCCGACCAGTTCGCCCAGGCGGTCGTCGAGGGCGGCCAGGTTCCGCTCCTGGTCGGCGAGGTCGCCCGCGGCAAGGCCCTGGCCACGGTCGTCGAGTCCGCCACGGTCAAGGACACCAACGGCGAGGTCGTCGATCTGGACGAGGACGAGGACGAGACCGAGGCGGAGACCGCCGAGGCCGCGTCCGAGGCCGAGGCCGAGGGGAAGACCGAGGCCTGAGCCTCGCGTCACATCCGAGTTCGAATCCGACGGGCCCCGGAACCATGCGTTCCGGGGCCCGTCGGCCTATCCGCTCCTCATTCGTACGGCTACACGCCGCTACGCCCCCGGCGAACACCCCACTCTCCGGGATTCCCCGGCGGGACCGGCGCGTTAGGGTCCATGAATACGAGGGGCAGAGGAGTCCCCGAGCCCCCGGCAGTACACGTGAGACGGCCCGGCGCCGTCGTAAGACGAGCAGGTGGATACGTGACGAATCTGATGCCCTCCGCCGCCGGCGAGCCTTCCATCGGTGGCCTCGGCGACCAGGTCTACAACCGGCTGCTCGGCGAGCGGATCATCTTCCTCGGCCAGGCGGTCGACGACGACATCGCGAACAAGATCACCGCACAGTTGCTGCTCCTTGCCGCCGACCCCGACAAGGACATCTACCTCTACATCAACAGCCCCGGCGGCTCGATCACGGCCGGTATGGCGATCTACGACACCATGCAGTTCATCAAGAACGACGTGGTGACCATCGCCATGGGCCTCGCGGCCTCGATGGGCCAGTTCCTGCTCAGCGCGGGCACCCCCGGCAAGCGCTTCGCGCTGCCGAACGCCGAGATCCTGATCCACCAGCCCTCGGCCGGCCTGGCCGGCTCGGCCTCGGACATCAAGATCCACGCCGAGCGGCTGCTGCACACCAAGAAGCGCATGGCGGAGCTCACCTCGCAGCACACCGGCCAGACGGTCGAGCAGGTCACCCGTGACTCGGACCGCGACCGCTGGTTCGACGCCTTCGAGGCCAAGGAGTACGGCCTCATCGACGACGTCATCCCGACGGCCGCCGGTATGCCGGGCGGCGGCGGGACCGGGGCGGCGTAAGGCCACGGACGACGGACCACCGGCCGGACCGTGCGGTGCCCCGGGGTCCCGGGAGCGGCGAGGGTCTGTGATCCCAAGGGCTTCCGAGATCCCATGGAGTCCAGGGACCCACGGGCCCGTCCCGGAGCCACCGGCGAGTCCTGGATCCACCGGCGGAGCCCCTCAGGGCCCACCGGCGAGTCCCGGACCTGCCGGCGGAGCCTCAGGACCCCCGACAAGCCCCGGGCCTGTCGGCGGACTCCCAGGAGCCACGGGGAGCCTCACGGCCCCCGGGCCACCGGGAGTCTCTGGGTCCACGGGCCTCCGGGAGTCCCACGGCCCCCGGGCCACCGGGAGTCTCTGGGTCCACGGGCCTCCGGGAGTCCCACGGCCCCCGGGCCACCGGGAGTCCCTGGGTCCACCGGCCTCCGGGAGTCCCACGGTCACCCGAGAGCCCCGCGGCCCCGCGAGGTCCCGGCCCTGCCGGTCCCCGTAGGCCCCGTAAGGGCCTCCACCGGCCCTTGCAGGGTCTAGGAGGCCCCACAGGCCCCCGCGGGCCGTCAGGGCCACCGGGAGCCTCACGGGGCGACCGGGGCCCTCACAGGGGCCAAGGGATCCGGGAGTCCCCGCAGAGCCGTACGGGCCCCGCAGGGACTCGGAGAACCGCGCAGGGCCCCACGGCCCCGCGAGGTGACCGAAGCCCCGCAGGGCTCGGCAAGGCCCCGCTGTCCGTCGTCGTCAGAGTCCGCCCGCCCTTCCAGCCCACCGCCCCACCTCCCTCTTTCCAGGAGACACCGTGAACGACTTCCCCGGCAGCGGCCTCTACGCCCGCACGGAGGCCGAGTACACCGGCCCCCGCGCCGAGTCCCGCTACGTCATCCCCCGCTTCGTCGAGCGCACCTCCCAGGGCGTCCGCGAGTACGACCCGTACGCGAAGCTCTTCGAGGAGCGCGTGATCTTCCTCGGCGTGCAGATCGACGACGCCTCCGCCAACGACGTCATGGCGCAGCTGCTGTGCCTGGAGTCGATGGACCCCGACCGGGACATCTCGGTCTACATCAACAGCCCCGGCGGCAGCTTCACCGCGCTGACGGCGATCTACGACACCATGCAGTTCGTCAATCCCGACGTCCAGACGGTCTGCATGGGCCAGGCGGCCTCCGCCGCCGCGATCCTGCTGGCGGCCGGCACGCCGGGCAAGCGCATGGCGCTGCCCAACGCGCGTGTGCTGATCCACCAGCCGTACAGTGAGACCGGCCGGGGCCAGGTCTCCGACCTGGAGATCGCGGCCAACGAGATCCTCCGGATGCGTGGGCAGCTGGAGGACATGCTGGCCAAGCACTCCACCACGCCGATCGAGAAGATCCGCGAGGACATCGAGCGCGACAAGATCCTCACGGCCGAGGACGCGCTGGCGTACGGCCTGATCGACCAGATCATTTCCACCCGGAAGTTGAACAACAACTCCCTGCGTTGACGCGCAGGGCACTCTCGTCCGTACCCCTTGGCACGGTGTGGCACGGTCCACGTGGAAGTGAACCGTGCCAAGGGGGGCCCGAACGAGGGGCCCGGCAAGGTACCGTCGGACATAAGGCAGCACCAGGAGCCGCTGGATTCGAAAGCGTCCAGGCGTCTCCCAGGCGAAGGGGAAGCACACCGTGGCACGCATCGGTGACGGCGGCGATCTGCTCAAGTGCTCGTTCTGCGGCAAGAGCCAGAAGCAGGTCAAGAAGCTCATCGCAGGGCCCGGTGTGTACATCTGCGACGAGTGCATCGACCTCTGCAACGAGATCATCGAGGAGGAACTCGCCGAGACGAGCGAGGTGCGCTGGGAGGAACTGCCCAAGCCCCGCGAGATCTACGAGTTCCTGGAGGGGTACGTCGTCGGCCAGGAGGCCGCGAAGAAGGCGCTCTCCGTCGCGGTGTACAACCACTACAAGCGCGTCCAGGCGGGTGAGAACGGCGGCGGCCAAAGCCGCGAGGACGCCATCGAGTTGGCGAAGTCCAACATCCTCCTGCTCGGCCCCACGGGCTCGGGCAAGACGCTCCTCGCCCAGACCCTCGCGCGCATGCTGAACGTCCCGTTCGCCATCGCCGACGCCACGGCGCTCACCGAGGCGGGCTATGTGGGCGAGGACGTGGAGAACATCCTCCTCAAGCTGATCCAGGCCGCCGACTACGACGTCAAGAAGGCCGAGACCGGGATCATCTACATCGACGAGATCGACAAGGTCGCGAGGAAGAGTGAAAACCCCTCCATCACGCGCGACGTGTCGGGCGAGGGTGTCCAGCAGGCCCTGCTGAAGATCCTCGAAGGCACCACGGCCTCCGTCCCGCCGCAGGGCGGTCGCAAACACCCGCACCAGGAGTTCATCCAGATCGACACGACGAACGTCCTGTTCATCGTGGGCGGTGCCTTCGCGGGTCTGGAGAAGCTGATCGAGTCCCGGGCCGGCGCCAAGGGCATCGGCTTCGGCGCGACGATCCGCTCCAAGCGGGACCTGGAGACCAAGGACCAGTTCGAGGACGTCATGCCCGAGGACCTGGTCAAGTTCGGCATGATCCCGGAGTTCATCGGCCGCCTCCCGGTCATCACGAGCGTCCACAACCTGGACCGTGAAGCGCTCCTCCAGATCCTGGTCGAGCCGCGCAACGCGCTCGTGAAGCAGTACCAGCGCCTCTTCGAACTCGACGGCGTGGAGCTGGACTTCGAGCGCGAGGCCCTGGAGGCCATCGCCGACCAGGCCATCCTCCGCCAGACCGGCGCGCGCGGCCTGCGCGCCATCATGGAGGAGGTCCTGATGTCGGTGATGTACGAGGTCCCGTCCCGCAAGGACGTGGCCCGCGTCGTCATCACCGCGGACGTCGTCCACTCCAACGTCAACCCGACCCTCATCCCCCGCGAGGCGCGGGGCGGTCGCGGCCCGGGTGAGCAGAAGACGGCGTAGGCGCAGGCGGTCAGAGAGGATGAAGAAGGGGGCACCCGGTGAGTCCGGGTGCCCCCTTCGACTGTCGCTCGCCTATGACATCGTCAGCTACTGAATCACAGGTAGCGAACGCACGTCCCAACCACCCACTTCGGGGGCACCGTCAATGTGGTCGAGATGCGTATCCAGTTGGTAGAGCGGATGCCACAAGCTGTATAAGAGGTTCCACTCCCTGTGCCGCCGTAGATGCAGACGATGCTGCCCTGCGTACGGGTTCCGACTGACGGCGCCGCACTGTCCGGTGCCACTCGTACGTTCACGGTCTCAAGAATCCTGCCTTGTACGCACCCCGATGCCTCCGCCGGTGATGCCGTCAAGCTGACCATGCCAGCCGCAGCGACTGCGGTCGCCACGAATGCGGCCACGTGCTTACGCATATTTATCCCCCACATGTTCGATTGTCGTGGTCATGTCGACGATATCATGGGCCAAGGGGGGCGCCTTCGGTGAGAGGATTGATGCTGGTGTCGGACACGGTGCCTGCCTGCCAGTGCAGTTGCCCCGGTCCGCAACAGTGAAGTGCCGGTCGCCGATCGGCTGGGCCTCAGTCCGATTGCAGGAGGTGCTAAGCCTGGACTTGGACTTCCTTGCGGAACCGCGTGGTCAGTTCGCCAACGCCCGAGATTTCGCGTTCTTGCCAATGGTTCGTGTTGGTCATCCGATGTGCATGATGACGACGCCGCCCAGCATGCTGCGGGGCCCGGCTGCACACCAGCATGTGAATCTCGCTGGGGCCGGTCGACATGCTGGACGAGTCGCTCTCCTTGGCCTTGATCTCCTGGCGCTTGAGCACCGCACCGTCGAGACCGCTCGACATGTAGGCCTTCGGGTCTCCGATGATCGCGCGTTTGTTGGCCTCTTCTACTCGTTGACAACCCCTTGGCGTTGTCGATTTCGCCCTGTACGCCCATTGAGTTGATCGTGTAGATGGGCAGTGCATTCCCGAGCCGAGGAGACCCGGCCGTTACCGGGGATCCTGCAGAAAGCCCCGGCGTTGCCGTCAGAGACGGAAGCGTCTAACGGCTGTCGTACAGGCTCAGAGCGGGCGTTTTCTGTTGTTCGATGTACTGGCGGACGATCGCCAACGGTGGTCCGCCGCAGGATGCCGAGAAGTACGAGGGCGACCACAGTGGCCTTTGCGGGATGGCATGGTTGGTGTGGCCGGCGAATTCCTGGCGTATCCGGCGGGCGGAGACGCCTTTGAGGCTGTTGACCAGTTTGGAGACGGCGACCTTGGGCGGGTAGTGGATCAGTAGGTGGACGTGATCGCGTTCGCCGTTGAAGTCCTTCAGCTCTGCCTCGAAGTCCTCGCACACCTTGCGCATGATCTCTTCGCAGCGTGCCAGCATCTCGTCGTTGAAGACTCCACGCCGGTGCTTGGTCACGAAGACCAAGTGCACATGCATGGAGGAAACAACATGTCTGCCTCGCCTATGGTCGTTCTGTCCATCCATGAGACCAATCGTAGTAGCATCTTGGTTGTGCAGCTCCGCTACAACTACCGGGCATACCCGGATGCCACCCAGCGCCGGGCGCTGGCCCGGGCATTCGGGTGCGCTCGCGTGGTGTGGAACGACTGCCTGCGCGACCGTAGAGAAGCGCACGCAGCGGGACTGCCGTATGTGAAGTCGGCGGAGTTGTCCCGGCTTCGCATCACCCAGGCCAAGTGCACCGAAGAACGCGCCTGGCTCGCCGACGTATCGGCAGTCGTCCTGCAACAGTCGCTCCGGGACCTTGACACCGCCTACAAGAATTTCTTCGACTCGACGAGGGGCAAGCGGCAGGGCCGGAAGGTCGGGCCGCCCCGGTACAAGTCGAAGAAAGACACCCGGCAGTCGGTCCGCTTCAACACCAACGCGTTCTCCCTCCAGGAGAATGGCACGGTGTACGTGGCCAAGGTCGGCAACCTCAAGGTGAAGTGGTCCCGCCGGCTTCCGGCCGCGCCCACGTCCCTCACCGTCACCAAGGATTCCTCCGGCCGGTACTTCCTCAGCTTCGTCGTGGACACCAGGCCGGACATCCTTCCGGAGGTGGAGGCGGAGTCCGGGATCGACCTCGGCTTGTCGGCCTTCGCGATCATGTCCGACGGCCGGAAGATCGACAGCCCCCGCTTTCTGCGCCGGGCGGAGAAAAAACTCAAGCGCCTTCAGCGGGAGCTGTCCCGCAAGGCCAAGGGATCGAAGAACCGGGCCAAGGCCCGCGTCAAGGTCGCACGCCATCACGCCAAGGTGGCGGACCGGCGCCGGGACTTCCACCACAAGGCATCCACACAGATCATTCGCGACAACCAAGCGGTGTACGTGGAAGACCTCGCGGTGTCCGGCCTGGGCCGCACCCGGCTCGCCAAATCCGTGCACGACGCGGGATGGTCCGCGTTCGTCGCGATGCTGGAGTACAAGGCGGTCAAGCACGGCCGCACCTTCGCCAAGGTGGACCGTGCTTTCCCGTCCTCCCAGATCTGCTCGGCCTGCGGATTCCGGGACGGCCCCAAGCCCCTGCATGTCCGGGAGTGGACGTGCGGCGCGTGCGGCACCGTGCACGACCGCGACCACAACGCAGCCCGTAACGTTCTCTTCGAAGGACGACGTGTCGTCGCCGCCGGACGGGTGGAGACGCTAAACGCCTCGTGGAGCGCCGGTAAGACCAGGACGAAAGTCCCGGCACAGCGCGTTGAAGCAGGAACACACCGAGACGGCCAGAGGGCCGTGGCAGGAATCCCTGGCCTTTAGGCTGGGGAGACGTCAAAGAGGAAACACGTTTCGGGACGCCCCCGTGACACCCCTAAACTGGCCCCGTGACCGAGAACGCTCAGCAGCAGCCCACAGCGCCCCACACCGAACTGCCGACCCAGTACGCGCCGGCCGAGGTAGAGGGGACGCTGTACGAGCGCTGGGTAGAACGGGGTTACTTCGCCGCCGACGCGAAGAGCGACAAGCCCGCGTACACCATCGTCATCCCGCCGCCGAACGTCACCGGCTCCCTGCACCTGGGCCACGCCTTCCAGCACACCCTCATGGACGCGCTGACCCGCCGTAAGCGCATGCAGGGCTACGAGTCGCTGTGGCTGCCCGGCATGGACCACGCCGGCATCGCCACCCAGAACAAGGTCGAGCAGCAGCTCGCCGAGGAGGGCAAGTCCCGCCACGACCTGGGCCGCGAGGAGTTCGTCCAGCGCGTCTGGCAGTGGAAGGAGGAGTACGGCGGCAGGATCCTCGGCCAGATGCGCCGCCTCGGCGACGGCGTCGACTGGAGCCGCGAGCGGTTCACCATGGACGAGGGCCTCTCCCAGGCCGTCCAGACCATCTTCAAGCGGCTCTACGACGACGAGCTGATCTACCGCGCCGAACGCATCATCAACTGGTGTCCGCGCTGCCTCACGGCGATCTCGGACATCGAGGTCGAGTACCAGGAGGACGACGGCGAGCTCGTCTCCATCACGTACGGCGAGGGGGAGGAGACGCTGGTCGTCGCCACCACCCGCGCCGAGACGATGCTCGGTGACACCGCCGTCGCCGTCCACCCCGACGACGAGCGCTACCGGCACCTCGTCGGCAAGCGGATCAAGCTGCCGCTGACCGACCGCACCATCCCCGTCGTCGCGGACACCCACGTCGACCCGGAGTTCGGGACCGGCGCCGTCAAGGTCACCCCGGCCCACGACCCCAACGACTTCGCTATCGGCCAGCGCCACGGCCTGGAGTCGATCACCGTCATGGACGAGCGGGCGGTCATCACGGTCCACGGCCCCTTCCAGGGACTCGACCGGTTCGAGGCGCGTTCCGCGATCGTCGCGGCGCTGCGCTCGCAGGGCCGGATCGTCGCCGAGAAGCGGCCGTACACCCACTCCGTCGGCCACTGCTCGCGCTGCAGCACCACGGTCGAGCCGCGCCTGTCCATGCAGTGGTGGGTCAAGGTCGGCCCGCTCGCCAAGGCCGCCGGTGACGCGGTCCGCGACGGGCGCGTCAGGATCCACCCCGAGGACATGTCGAAGCGGTACTTCGACTGGGTCGACAACCTCAACGACTGGTGCATCTCACGGCAGTTGTGGTGGGGCCACCGCATCCCCGTCTGGTACGGCCCCGACGGCGAGATCGTCTGCGTCGGCCCCGACGAGGAGCCGCCCACCGGCGAGGGATGGCGTCAGGACACCGACGTCCTCGACACCTGGTTCTCCTCCGGCCTCTGGCCGTTCTCCACCCTCGGCTGGCCCGAACAGACCGCGGACCTGCGGAAGTTCTACCCGACCGACGTCCTGCTGACCGGCCACGACATCATCTTCTTCTGGGTCGCCAGGATGATGATGTTCGGCCTCTACGCGATGGACGGCGAGGTCCCGTTCCGGACCATCACGCTGACCGGTCTCGTCCGCGACGAGCGCGGCAAGAAGATGTCGAAGTCCTTCGGCAACGTCGTCGACCCGCTCGACTGGATGGACAGGTACGGCTCCGACGCCGTCCGCTTCACCCTCGCCAAGGGCGCCAACCCCGGTACGGACGTGCCGATCGGCGAGGACTGGGTCCAGGCCTCCCGGAACTTCGCCAACAAGATCTGGAACGCCACCCGCTTCGCGCTGATGAACGGCGCGACGGTCGAGGGCCCGCTCCCGGACCCGTCCGAGATGTCGGCGACGGACCGCTGGATCCTCTCCCGCCTCAACGAGACGGTCGCCGAAGTCGACGCCTTCTACGACGACTTCCAGTTCGCCAAGCTCGCCGACGCCCTCTACCACTTCGCGTGGGACGAGGTCTTCGACTGGTACGTCGAACTGTCCAAGACCACCTTCCAGGCGGGCGGCGGACCGGCGAAGGTCTCCGGCCGCGTCCTGGGCGAGGTCCTCGACGTCACCCTCAAGCTGCTGCACCCGGTGGTCCCGTTCGTCACCGAGACCCTCTGGACCACGCTGACCGGCGGCGAGTCGGTCGTCGTCGCCGACTGGCCGAAGGCTGTGTCCGTTCCTGGGGCTGACGCCCCGGGGGGCTTCCACGACGCCGCCGCCGAGCGTGAGATCGGAACCCTCCAGTCGGTCATCACCGAGGTCCGCCGCTTCCGCGCCGACCAGGGACTCCAGCCCGGCCAGCGCGTCCCGGCCCGGCTGACCCTCGACGGCACGGCGCTGGCGCCCCACGAGGCCGCCATCCGCCAGCTCCTGCGCCTCCAGCCGGAGGGCGACGACTTCTCCGCGACGGCGACCCTCCCGGTCGCCGGCGCCACGGTCGCCCTCGACCTCTCCGGCACGATCGACGTGGCGGCGGAGCGCAAGCGCCTCGCGAAGGACCTGGCGGCGGCGCAGAAGGAGCGCCAGCAGGCGGAGGCCAAGCTCGGCAACGAGGCGTTCCTGGCCAAGGCCCCGGACCAGGTGGTCGACAAGATCCGCGCGCGGCTGGCGAAGGCGGACGAGGACACCGCCCGCATCCAGGCCCAGCTGGACCGCCTGCCCGAGGCGTAAGGGTCCGAACGCGGGCTAGGGCCCCCGGTGCTTCCGAGTACCGGGGGCCTTCGCCTACGTCTGTCGGTCCCGCTCCGTAGACTGGCCCCGTGAGCGAAATCGACCCCTTCGACGAGATCGTCGCCAACGAGACCGACCGCGACCCCGATCTCGCCGTGATCGAGGCAGGCAGCCGCACCCTCCGCACCCAGGGCGGTGCGCCGAGCACGGACGTGCCGGCCCGGCCCGAGGACCCCGAGGTCGACAAGGCCCTGCGCGAGGTCGAGGCGGAACTGGCCACCCGGTGGGGCGAGACCAAACTGGAGCCGTCCGTCAGCCGTATCGCCGCGCTGATGGACGTGCTGGGCGAGCCGCAGCGGACGTACCCCTCGATCCACATCACGGGCACGAACGGCAAGACCTCCACGGCCCGCATGATCGAGGCCCTGCTCAGCGCCTTCGACCTGCGCACCGGCCGCTACACGTCCCCCCACGTGCAGTCGGTCACCGAGCGGATCAGCCTGGACGGCGCACCGATCTCCGCCGAGCGGTTCATCGAGACGTACCAGGACATCAAGCCGTACGTCGAGATGATCGACGGACAGCAGGAGTTCCGGCTGTCCTTCTTCGAGGTGCTCACGGGGATGGCGTACGCGGCCTTCGCGGACGCGCCCGTCGACGTCGCCGTCGTGGAAGTGGGGATGGGCGGCACCTGGGACGCCACCAACGTCATCGACGGTGACGTCGCCGTCGTCACGCCCATCGACCTCGACCACACCGACCGGCTGGGGGAGACACCGGGCGCGATCGCGGGGGAGAAGAGCGGGATCATCAAGCAGGACGCGACGGTGATCCTCGCCCAGCAGCCGGTCGACGCGGCGCAGGTGCTGCTGAAGAAGGCCGTCGAGGTGGACGCCACCGTGGCCCGCGAGGGCCTGGAGTTCGGGGTCGTCGCCCGTCAGGTGGCCGTCGGCGGACAGCAGGTGACCCTGCGCGGCCTCGGCGGCGAGTACGACGAGGTGTACCTCCCGCTGCACGGCGCCCACCAGGCGCACAACGCGGCCGTCGCGCTCGCCGCCGTCGAGGCGTTCTTCGGCGTCGGCGCGCAGCGGGCCCAGCCGCTCTCGATGGACACGGTCCGCAAGGCGTTCGCTGCCGTGTCCTCGCCGGGCCGCCTGGAGGTCGTACGGCGCTCGCCGACCGTCGTGCTCGACGCCGCCCACAACCCGGCCGGCGCGCGGGTGATCGCGGAGGCCGTCGGCGAGGCGTTCGACTTCAGCCGGCTCATCGGGGTGGTCGGGGCGAGCGGCGACAAGAACGTGCGCGGGCTGCTCGAGGCCTTCGAGCCGATCTTCATGGAGGTCGTCGTCACCCAGAATTCCAGCCACCGCGCCATGGACGCCGACGAACTGGCCGCGATCGCCGTCGAGGTGTTCGGTGAGGACCGCGTCCAGGTCGAGCCGCGCCTTCCCGACGCCCTGGAAGCGGCCATCACGCTGGCCGAGGAGGACGGCGAGTTCGCGGGCGGCGGTGTGCTGGTCACCGGTTCCGTCATCACCGTCGGCGAGGCCCGACTGCTTCTGGGGAGGCGCTGACACCCGTGCGTACGCTCTGTGCTTCGACCCTGATCGGCGAGTTCTTCGTGATCGGCTTCGCCGGGCTGGTCGCCATGAAGGACCCCGATCTGTCCATGTCCACGGTGTGGACGGTCAGCGGCATCGCGATGTTCCTGTGTCTCGCGCTGTGCGGTGTGGTGACCCGGCCGGGCGGAGTCGCCCTGGGCTGGGCCCTCCAGGCCGCCCTGGTCGCCTCCGGGTTCGTCGTGCCGTCGATGTTCTTCCTGGGCCTGCTCTTCGCCGCCCTGTGGTGGGCCTCGGTGCACTACGGAAAGAAGATCGACGAGGCGAAGGCGAGATTCGCCGCGCAGGCCGTGGAGTCCGGCTCCTCTACACCTGACGCTGCGTAACAGGGACCGCGACACGCCCTGTAATCTCGGGCACTATCGGCACACTCCCCGCACAACCCCTGATCCATAGGAGTCCTTCGTGAGCCAGCGCACCCTCGTTCTGCTCAAGCCCGACGCGGTCCGTCGCGGCCTGACCGGCGAGATCATCAGCCGTATCGAGCGCAAGGCGGGCTGGCGGATCACCGCGCTGGAGCTGCGCACCCTGGACCAGGACACGCTGGAGCAGCACTACGGCGAGCACAAGGGGAAGCCGTTCTACGAGCCGTTGGTGGAGTTCATGGCCTCCGGCCCGGCGGTCGCGCTGATCGTCGAGGGCGAGCGGGTGATCGAGGGTGTGCGCGCGCTGGCCGGCCCGACCGACCCGATCGCCGCCGCGCCCGGCTCCGTCCGGGGCGACTACGGTGTGATCGTCCGCGAGAACCTGATCCACGCCTCCGACTCCGAGGAGTCCGCCGAGCGCGAGATCAAGATCTTCTTCCCCGGTCACGCGTAGTCACCCGGGCCATGGGCCCGAGTTGTCTCAACCGGGCGTTCGAGGGAACGTGATTCCCCGAACGCCCGTCTCCAGAAGCGAACCCTCACAGCATCTGCTGACAATGGCCAGGACCCTTCCGCAGTGTCCGAGAAGGCGCGTCTACGATGGAAGCCTTCACGTCACAGCACCCACCGCGCCGACCTGAGAAGCCGTCATAAGCTCAAAGGGAAGGCCAGTCGAATCCTGATGGGGAACTCAATGTCGTTCATCGGCCGTGACATGGCTGTCGACCTCGGGACCGCCAACACGCTGGTGTACGTCAGGGGTCGCGGGATCGTACTCAACGAGCCGTCCGTCGTCGCGATCAACACCAACACCGGTGGCATCCTCGCGGTCGGCGCCGAAGCGAAGAAGATGATCGGGCGGACCCCCGGCAACATCGTTGCCGTCCGGCCGCTGAAGGACGGCGTGATCGCCGACTTCGAGATCACCGAGCGGATGCTCCGCTACTTCATCCTGAAGATCCACAAGCGGCGGTATCTGGCTCGTCCGCGGGTCGTCGTCTGTGTGCCCTCGGGCATCACGGGCGTCGAGCGCCGCGCCGTCATCGAGGCGTCGACCCAGGCCGGCGCCCGTCAGGTGCACATCATCGAGGAGCCCATGGCCGCGGCCATCGGCTCCGGCCTGCCGGTCCACGAGGCCACGGGCAACATGGTGGTGGACATCGGCGGCGGCACGACGGAGGTCGCGGTCATCTCGCTCGGCGGCATCGTCACCGCCCAGTCCATCCGCGTCGCGGGCGACGAACTGGACAACGCGATCATCCAGCACATCAAGAAGGAGTACAGCCTCCTCCTGGGTGAGCGGACGGCCGAGCAGATCAAGATCACGATCGGTTCCGCGTATGACCTCGACGACGACCAGCACACCGAAATCCGTGGCCGGGACCTCGTCTCCGGGCTGCCCAAGACCGTTGTCATCTCGGCCGCCGAGGTTCGCAAGGCGATCGAGGAGCCGGTCAACGCGATCGTCGACGCCGTGAAGACCACCCTCGACAAGTGTCCGCCGGAGCTGTCCGGCGACATCATGGACCGCGGAATCGTTCTGACCGGCGGCGGCGCGCTGCTGCGCGGTCTGGACGAGAGGCTGCGCCGGGAGACCGGTATGCCCATCCACATCGCCGAGGACCCGCTGGACAGCGTGGCGCTCGGCTCCGGCAAGTGTGTCGAGGAGTTCGAGGCGCTCCAGCAGGTCCTGGACGCCGCGCCCCGCAGATGACGTAACGCTTCGATTCCGCCGTACGGGATGATCCCTTCTCGTGCGGCGGATCGTTGATATTCAGGCATAAGCTCCGACAAAGCGCCCTTGGCCTTCCTGGCCCGGGGCTACCCCATTTCTTTTTCTCAGGGAAGGGCACGGCCGCCGCACGTGAGGGACACACGAGAGAGCCGGCTGCTCCTGGTGCTGCTGATCGCCGTCGCGTTCGCGCTGATCACGGTGGACATCCGCGGCGGCGAGGACTCCCCGGTCGACGGTGCCCGGCAGGCCGCGGCCGCGGTCTTCGGTCCGATCGAGGACGGGCTGTCGTCGGCGGTGGATCCCGTCGGCGACGCCGTCTCCGCCGTACGCGACTCGGGTGAGCGCCACGACCGGCTCGCCGCGCTGGAGAAGCAGAACGCGGCCCTCAAGGCGAAGCTCGGCAGTGACGACCGCAACCGCAGCCGGCTCGCCCAGCTCGACAAGATGCTGAGGATCGCCGGCGAGGGCCAGTACGGCATCAAGGGCGCGGAGGTCATCGCGATAGGAGCGGCCCAGGGCTTCTCCTGGACCATCACGATCGACGTCGGCGCGAACGACGGCGTGAAGCGCGACATGACCGTCCTCAACGGGGACGGGCTGGTCGGGCGGGTGACCACGGTCGGCCCGAACACCGCGACCGTGCTGCTCGCCAACGACCCCGACTTCACCGTCGGCACCCGGATGGAGGGCAACGACGAACTCGGCTTCGCCTCCGGGCAGGGCGACCAGCCGCTGCGCGTCGAACTCCTCAACGGCAAGGCGGACGTGAAGAAGGGCGACCGGCTGATCACCTTCGGCTCGCAGGCCGACAAGCCGTTCGTGCCGGGCGTCCCGGTCGGTGTGGTCTCCCGCGTCGACCCCTCCGGCGGCGACCTCACCCGCACCCTCTACGTCACGCCGTATGTCAGCTTCACCAAGCTCGACATCGTCGGGGTGGTCGTCGAGGCCCCGAAGAAGGACCCGCGCGACACCGTGCTCCCGGCCAAGCCCAAGCCGGTCCCGACCCCGACGGTCACCGTCACGGTGACCCCGAACGCCGACGGCCAGCAGCAAGAGCAGCAGTAGGAGCTGACAACCCCCATGCGCGTCAACCGGATCCTGCTCTCCGTCCCGCTGGTCGTGGTCGCCCTGGTGATCCAGGTGAGCGTCCTCGCCCGCCTCCATCTCCCGGGCGCCGTCCCCGACCTGCTCCTGCTCACCGTCCTGGGCCTCGCCATGGTCTACGGCCATGTCGGCGGCGCCCTCATCGGCTTCGGCGCCGGTCTGCTCGCCGACCTCGCCCCGCCCGCCGACCACGCGGCCGGCCGCTACGCCCTCGTGCTGTGCGTGATCGGCTACCTCGCCGGGCTGGTCAAACCCGAGACCGGGCAGATCAAGTCGGCCACCGGGCCGATGACCGTCGTGGTCGGCGCCGCGATCGGCTCCACCCTGCTGTACGCGGGCGTGGGCGCCCTCGTCGGCGACACCGCCGCCCGCCATGTCGGCCTGACCGGGCTGCTGTTCTCGGCCGCCCTGTACGACCTGCTGCTCGCGCCGTTCGTCGTCCCCGGGGTGATGTTCCTGGCCCGGCGCGCCGAGAACGACCCGCTCGGGGAGACCGGTTCCGGGTCCAAGTCCTCGGACATCTCCTCCGGCTGGCTGTCCGCCGGGACGGGCCTCAGGATCGGCGGCCAGCGCGGCGGCCTCAAGCTGAGGGCGGCGAAGTCGAGGGCGACCAGGGCGGGCCGCATCAAGGGGGTCAAGCGGCTGTGAGGGCACTGCCGTTGGACCTGTCACCGGGCTTCACAGGTTCGTCCGATATGACACTTGCACACCACTGAGAGGGGGAGGCAGCCGCAGTGACCAATATTCCCGAGACCGGTCGGACCCCACGGGTCCAGATCCGGCTCGTCGTGATCCAGATCCTGGTGCTCTCCCTCCTCGGCACCCTCGGCGGGCGCCTGTGGTACCTCCAGATCCGGGAGGGCGCCGCCTACGCGAAGGAGGCCTCCGGCAACCACGTCCAGCAGGTCGTCCAGCCCGCCGTACGCGGCTCGATCCTGGACGCGCGCGGAGTGCCCCTCGCCGACAACGAGACCCGCCTGGTGGTCTCCGCCTCACGCACCGACCTGCTGAAGCAGCCCGACGACGGCAAGGCCGTGCTGGCCAAGCTCGCGGGCGTCCTCGGAATGGCCCCCGACGAGGTCATGCAGAAGGTCCGGCTGTGCGACGCCAAGACCCCCCAGCCCTGCTGGAACGGCTCGCCGTACCAGCCGATCCCGATCACCGACGAGGCCACCGCCAAGCAGGCCCTGCAGATCCGTGAGCGCGCCGAGGACTTCCCCGGCATCACCGCCGAGCCCGAGGCCGTGCGCCGCTACGCCGCCCCGGGCAACGCCAACACCGCGCAGGTCCTCGGCTACCTCTCCCCGGTCACCGACGACGAGATCACCAAGGCCCAGGACACCGACTCGCCCTATCTGCGCTCCGACCAGGTCGGCCGCAGCGGCCTGGAGCGCCAGTACGACAAGGTGCTGCGCGGCAAGGCGGGCGTCACCCGCTACGAGGTCGACAACCTGGGCCGGGTCATCGGCCAGGCCGAGGCGGACGCCGCCCAGCCCGGCTCCAACCTCGTCACCAGCATCGACTCCCGCGTCCAGCGGGTCGCCGAGTACGAGCTGAGCAACGCGATGAAGGTCGCCCGCCAGCAGTTCGACAAGATCACCGGCGAGAACTACAAGGCCGACTCGGGCGCGGTCGTGGTGATGGAGGCCAAGACCGGCAGGGTCGTCGCCATGGCCTCCGCCCCGACCTACGACCCCAACGTGTGGGTCGGCGGCATCTCCGCCAAGGACTACAAGAAGCTCACCGGCAAGAACTCCGACTACCCGCTGCTCAACAGGGCCATACAGGGTCAGTCCGCGCCCGGTTCGACCTTCAAGGTGGTCTCGACGGCCGCCGCGGTCGAGGCCGGCTACGAGTGGGACGGCGGCTACCCGTGCACCAGCTCCTACTCGGTCGGCGGCCAGGTCTTCAAGAACTTCGAGGGCGAGAGCTTCGGCCCCATCTCCCTCGGCCGCGCCCTGGAGGTCTCCTGCGACACCGTCTTCTACGGCCTCGCGGACCGGGAGTGGAAGAAGGACGGCGGCATCAACCCGAAGAAGGGTGAGCCCAAGGACTACTTCTACAAGGCCGCCCACCAGTTCGGCCTCGGCAAGGAGACCGGCATCGACCTCCCCAACGAGGTCACCGGCCGCGTCCCGGACCGCCAGTGGAAGCAGTCCTACTGGAAGGCCAACAAGACCGCCTGGTGCAAGTCCGGCAAGAAGGACGGCACCTACGTCGAGAAGATCGCCTACGAGAACTGCCTCGAGGGCAACAAGATGCGCGAGGGTGACTCGATCAACTACTCCATCGGCCAGGGCGACACCCTCGTCACGCCGATCCAGGAGGCCGTGATCTACGGTGCCCTCGCCAACGGCGGCACCATGTACGAGCCGTCCATCGGCAAGGCGATCGTCAGCGCCGACGGCAGGACCGTCCAGGAGATCAAGCCCAGGAAGCAGGGCAAGCTGCCGATCAACCAGGCGACCATCAAGGGCATGGACGCCGCCCTGGAGGGCGTGGTCACCCGCGGTACCGCCGCCTGGAAGTTCGGCGGCTGGCCGCAGGACAAGATCCCGCTGCACGCCAAGACCGGCACCGCGGAGGTCTACGGCAAGCAGACCACGTCCTGGCTGGCCACCTACAGCAAGGACTACACGGTCATCATGACCATCGCCCAGGCCGGTACCGGTTCGGGCGCCTCCGGTGAGGCCGTGCGGCACATCTACAACGCCCTCTACGGCGTCTCCGAGGCCGGCGCGATCGACAAGAAGAACGCCCTCCTGCCCACCCCGCAGCAGGGCCTGCCGAAGGTCCAGGCGGACGGCACCATCAAGTCCCCGAAGGTCGCCAAGGACCCGGCCAAGGACCAGCGCGCCAGCCAGAAGTCCGCGCCCCAGCCCGACGGGTCGCAGCCGGCCGCAACCACCCAGCAGAACACCACCAACCAGAACACCCGCAGACGGCCTCGGCGCAGGCGGGCCAGGAGGTCGCTCGCATGACCGGCGCGAACGGCTTCTCCGTCTCCGGATACGGGCCCGCGCGGGCCGGCTGGACCCGGGTCTTCGCCCGTGACTCGCTGGCCCGCCGCATGGACTGGCCGATACTGCTCTCGGCGATCGCCCTCTCCCTGATCGGCTCGGTGCTGGTCTACTCGGCCACCCGCAACCGCACCGAGATCAACCAGGGCGACCCGTACTACTTCCTCATCCGGCACCTGATGAACACCGGCATCGGGCTCGCCCTGATGATGGGCACGGTCTGGCTGGGCCACCGCACCCTGCGCAACGCCGTGCCCGTCCTCTACGGTCTCTCGCTGCTCGGCATCCTGGCGGTGCTCACCCCGCTGGGCTCGACGGTCAACGGCGCGCACTCCTGGATCGTGCTCGGCGGCGGCTTCTCGATCCAGCCCTCCGAGTTCGTGAAGATCACGATCATCCTGGGCATGGCGATGCTGCTGGCGGCGCGCGTCGACGCGGGCGACAAGCCGTACCCGGACCACCGCACGGTCGTCCAGGCCCTCGGCCTCGCCGCCGTCCCCATGCTGATCGTGATGCTGATGCCCGACCTCGGCTCGGTCATGGTCATGGTGATGATCGTGCTGGGTGTGCTGCTGGCCTCCGGAGCCTCCAACCGCTGGGTCTTCGGGCTGCTCGGCGCGGGCGCGGCCGGCGCGATCACCATCTGGCAGCTGCACATCCTGGACGAGTACCAGATCGCCCGCTTCGCCGCCTTCGCCAACCCCAGCCTCGACCCGGCCGGCGTCGGCTACAACACGAACCAGGCGCGGATCGCGATCGGCTCCGGCGGACTGACCGGGGCGGGCCTGTTCCACGGCTCGCAGACCACCGGCCAGTTCGTCCCCGAGCAGCAGACCGACTTCGTCTTCACGGTCGCGGGCGAGGAACTGGGCTTCCTCGGTGCGGGACTGATCATCCTGCTTCTCGGCGTGATCCTGTGGCGCTCCTGCCGCATCGCCCGCGAGACGACCGAGCTGTACGGCACGATCGTGGCCGCCGGGATCGTGGCGTGGTTCGCCTTCCAGTCCTTCGAGAACGTCGGCATGACCCTCGGCATCATGCCGGTGACGGGCCTGCCGCTGCCCTTCGTGTCGTACGGAGGCACGTCGATGTTCGCGGTGTGGGTGGCGGTGGGGCTGTTGCAGTCCATTCGGGTGCAGCGGCCGATGTCGGCGTAGATGTACGGACACCTTCAGTTTCCTGGGTATTAATCCGCCATTCGAGCCCGGTGGGCACTGCCCTCCGGGCCCGAGTGCGACTAGTGTCGTTGCATGGCGGAGACGAAACGCGAGATCGAGCGCAAGTACGAATCCGACGACAGTGGGCTGCCCGACCTGACCGGCGTCGCGGGCGTGGCGAACATCCTGGACAAGGGCACCGCCGAACTGGACGCCACCTACTACGACACCTCGGACCTGCGCCTCGCCGCGGCCTCCCTCACCCTGCGCCGCCGCACCGGCGGCTCCGACGCCGGCTGGCACCTGAAACTCCCCGTCGGCCCGGGTGTCCGGGACGAGATCCAGGCCGAGCTCTCCGACACGGTCCCCGACGAACTCGCCGCCCTCGTGCGCTCCCGGGTCCGCGAGGGCCAGCTGGTGCCGGTCGTCCGGCTGCGCACCGCGCGGGACGTCCGCGACCTGGTCGACGCCAACGGCAAACTGCTCGCCGAGGCCAGCGTGGACGCCGTACGGGCGGAGCGGCTGTTCGGCGGCAAGGGCCACGCCGAGTGGACCGAGATCGAGGTGGAGCTGGCCGACGACGGGGACCCGGCCCTCCTCGACAAGGTGGAGAAACGGCTGCGCAAGGCAGGCGTACGGCCCGCGAAGGCCGCCTCGAAGCTGGCGCGGGCGCTGGCCGAGACCAAGGGCGGACACCCACGGCCGAAGGACCGGGAACCCGTCGAGCCCGTCACCGCCGGCGACCATGTGCTGGCCTACGTCCGCGCCCAGCGGGACGCGATGGTCGAGCTCGACCCCGCCGTACGCCAGGACGCCGAGGAGTCCGTGCACGACATGCGGGTCGCCACCCGGCGGCTGCGCAGCACCTTCCGCTCCTTCGGCAAGGTCCTCGACCGCGAGGCCACCGACCCGGTCGCCGACGAGCTGAAGTGGCTCGCCGGGGAACTCGGCGTCGGCCGCGACCAGGAGGTGCTCGCCGAACACCTCACCGCCGCCCTTGACGCCCTGCCCACCGCACTGATCTCCGGACCGATCGCCGAGCGGCTGCGCACCTGGGCCGGCGCCGGACACGGCGGGGCCCGCAGCAGGCTGCTCGGCGTACTGGACTCGCAGCGCTATCTCACCCTCCTCGACACCCTGGACTCCCTGGTCGCCGACCCGCCCCTGCGCAAGGCGGCCGCCAAGAAGCCGGAGAAGGTGCTTGCCAAAGCCGTACGCAGGGACTTCGCGAAGGTGTCCGAGCTGATCGAGGAGGCAGCCGCGCAGCCGCCCGGCGCCGACCGCGACCTCGCGCTGCACGAGGCCCGCAAGAAGGCCAAGCGCACCCGCTACGCGGCCGAGGCGTCCGCCCCCGCCCTCGGCAGCGAAGCCAGGTCCCTGGTCAAGTCCATGAAGTCGTTGCAGAGCCTGCTCGGCGACCACCAGGACAGCGTCATGGTCCGCACGACGCTGCGCGAGCTGTCCGCGGTGGCGCACGCGGCGGGGGAGAGCGCCTTCACCTACGGGCTGCTGTACGGCCGCGAGGAGCGGCGCGCGGAGCTGGTGGAGCTGGCGGTGCCGGACCAGTGGGAGACGACCGAGGGTTCGATGAGGGTTTAGAGCGGGAAATTTCGCGGACGGGGAGGGCTTTCCGGCGCGTTACGCTAGATGGCCACCCTGTCAGCTCACGAAGGTAACGCCGCGATGTCTGTCGAGTCGGTCTTCCCACAGCTCGAAGCTCTGCTCCCGCACGTGCAGAAGCCGATCCAGTACGTCGGCGGCGAGCTCAACTCCACGGTCAAACCCTGGGAGTCCTGCGACGTGCGCTGGGCGCTCATGTACCCGGACGCGTACGAGGTCGGGCTGCCCAACCAGGGCGTCATGATCCTCTACGAGGTGCTGAACGAGCAGCAGGGCGTCCTCGCCGAGCGCACCTACAGCGTCTGGCCGGACCTGGAGGCGCTGATGCGGGAGCACGGCGTCCCGCAGTTCACCGTGGACGGCCACCGCCCGGTGAAGGCCTTCGACGTGTTCGGCCTGTCCTTCTCCACGGAGTTGGGCTACACCAACATGCTCACCGCCCTGGACCTGGCCGGGATCCCCCTGGAGTCCAGGGACCGCACGGTCGACGACCCGATCGTCCTCGCGGGCGGCCACGCGGCCTTCAACCCCGAGCCGATCGCCGACTTCATCGACGCGGCCGTCATCGGCGACGGCGAGCAGGCCGTCCTCGACATGACCAGGATCATCCGCGAGTGGAAGGCGGAGGGCCGCCCCGGTGGCCGCGAGGAGGTCCTCCTGCGCCTCGCGAAGACCGGCAACGTCTACATCCCGGCGTTCTACGACGTCGAGTACCTCCCGGACGGCCGTATCGCGCGCGTGGTGCCCAACCGGAGCGGTGTGCCGTGGCGGGTCAGCAAGCACACCGTCATGGACCTCGACGAGTGGCCGTACCCCAAGCAGCCCCTGGTCCCGCTGGCGGAGACGGTCCACGAGCGGATGTCCGTCGAGATCTTCCGCGGCTGCACGCGCGGGTGCCGCTTCTGCCAGGCCGGCATGATCACCCGCCCTGTGCGCGAGCGCTCCATCACCGGCATCGGCGAGATGGTGGAGAAGGGCCTGAAGGCAACGGGCTTCGAGGAGGTCGGCCTGCTCTCCCTGTCCTCGGCGGACCACTCGGAGATCGGCGACATCGCCAAGGGCCTGGCGGACCGCTATGAGGAGGACAAGGTCGGCCTGTCCCTGCCCTCCACGCGCGTGGACGCCTTCAACGTCGACCTGGCGAACGAGCTGACGCGCAACGGCCGCCGCTCCGGCCTCACCTTCGCCCCCGAGGGCGGCTCGGAGCGCCTGCGCAAGGTCATCAACAAGATGGTCTCGGAGGAGGACCTGATCCGCACGGTCGCCACCGCCTACGGCAACGGCTGGCGCCAGGTGAAGCTGTACTTCATGTGCGGCCTGCCGACGGAGACCGACGAGGACGTCATGCAGATCGCCGACATGGCGATGAACGTCATCCAGAAGGGCCGCGAGGTCTCCCGCTCCAACGACATCCGCTGCACGGTGTCGATCGGCGGCTTCGTCCCGAAGCCCCACACGCCCTTCCAGTGGGCCCCGCAGCTCTCCGCCGAGGAGACCGACGCCCGCCTCGAGAAGCTCCGTGACAAGATCCGCGGCGACAAGAAGTACGGCCGCTCGATCGGCTTCCGCTACCACGACGGCAAGCCCGGCATCGTCGAGGGCCTGCTCTCGCGCGGCGACCGCCGCATCGGCGCCGTGATCCGCGCGGTCTACGAGGACGGCGGCCGGTTCGACGGCTGGCGCGAGCACTTCTCCTACGACCGCTGGATGCGGTGCGCCGACAAGACGCTGCCCGCCGTCGGCGTCGACGTCGACTGGTACACCACCCGCGAGCGCACCTACGAGGAGGTCCTGCCCTGGGACCACCTCGACTCCGGCCTCGACAAGGACTGGCTCTGGGAGGACTGGCAGGACGCCCTCGACGAGACGGAGGTCGAGGACTGCCGCTGGACACCGTGCTTCGACTGCGGGGTCTGTCCCCAGTACGACACATGGCCACAACTGAGCAACAGCGGCAAGAAACTCCTCCCGCTAGAGGTCAAGAAGACCGCTCCGACCAGCTGAAACGGGGGAGCGGGGGTGAGTGAGGCGCTGCGACGGATCGCTGAGGCTGTGGCGGAGGTCACAGAATGGGAAGCGGCCTCGGCGCTGAGTGCGGTCGGGGCGCTGAGGGTGCGGCAGCGGCGCGTGCAGGATGCACCCAGGACGCCGCTGCCGCCGCCTGGGGGCTCCTCGGGGATCTTGTGCGAGGTGGAGTGGGTCTGATGGCGTCGGACGCCTCCTGTCAGCCAAGAGCGCGCTCATGCCGGCGGCGGATCCACGCGATCCGAACGCGTCGGCCCCACAGCAGTGGCTCCATCTGCCGGGCCAGTACTCCACCGCGCCCCGGTACACCGCAGAACCACAACGGACGTGCGTGAGAAGAGGCTGCCGCCGTGCTCCGCGAGCTCAGTGCTCGGGTGGGCGGCAACGTGGGAACTTCAAGGAGGTGCGGGCGCCATGCCGACCTCAGTGACTGCTTGCTGCGCGATGGTTCGTAGGCCAAGCAACTCGTCACCTGATCAAGGCATCAAGTTCACTCGTCTCGCTAATATTTAATTTCAACTCGACGCATGCGTGCAGCCCGGCTCTCATCGAAAACGCCACCGATGATCGAAGAACCGCCAGGGGCGATACCTCCCCCATAGGTGTGCATAGAGGGGTGTACCCCCCGCGCATGGAGTGCCTCATTTAGCTGCTCCTCCACGGCTTTGGCGCGCAGCTCCGCAAGGGTCTGACACCTGGTAATTGTGACGTCTGGAGGATCGGCAGTATATCCGACGAGGGCAATAGAATTCTGTAGCGAGGAATCTTTCACGGCATTAGCAATAGCTCCCGCCGTCTCGTCGATCGCCTTCTTTGCGCTGGGGAGCAAACCGGCAGAGTTTGCTGTGAATTCCACCGTCACCGGCCCCTCCGACTTGAGTGGGAGTCTATATGCATGATCTCGAACAGCTTGTTTTTGTACACGCTCAATCTGGGAGCGCAAATGAAACGCTTTGAGCTCATGCTCCCGCTTCCCCCTGAGATGCTTCAGAACTAGCTTCGTGTAGTATCGAAGATCGTCCTGCTCAAGCGAACCGTCACAGAATGCAGTCCAGAAAACTAGGGCATTTGTAATTAGCATTACAAGCGACACAAGGACGGCCAGCAGCGGTGTCAGCCTATAGTCACCGGAATATGTTCCTTCGACAAAAATGCGGATGGAGAGGGACACGAATATGAAGATGAGCAGTAGGCCGATCCCTATCAGACCAACCCTTGCAGCGGTGGGAATCTCAGTCCACCTCAGGTCGCGGTCATGAGTCTTATGGTCGCGCAAATTGTGACCAATTTCGTACAATGCAAAAGTCGAACCATAAGTGGGCAGCAATGCGACGACCAAAGCAAGTGCAAAAGTGAACCCACTGGGATTCGCCAGGTCCACATTGAAGACCGACACTGTGAACCAGAGCATGATCGGAAAATCAATGACTGCGGTAAAAATCCAGACGAGTACTTTGACCCACCGTGCCACCAGCCTGTGACGCCGACTGCCATTGCCTTCTTCTCGCTCAATCTGCTTGGCGATTTCCTCACTGCAACGCTGGGCTTCCGCTACAGTCATTACACCGCCGCGGGCTCCCGGCACCTCGACGGCGAATACTCCGTCGGCAAGACGTTGGTGCTGTGCCGCTTCACTTTCCAGCCGGTCAAGGTGAGCCGCTGCGTGTGAAGAAAGCGGGGAGGGTGTGTCGCTAGCAGTCATAGCACTACCCGACTCTCAAAATATGATCAATAGAGAATCTCTACGCGCCGCATTTTTGCGGCCTGATTCTCATCGAACTTTCCGTTGCGGATAGAGGAAGTTTCCTTAAATATCCCGCCTCCATCGGCTGTGATCCTTACCGAGATCCCGTGCTCGCGAAGCGCTTTGTCAAGCGCTTCGGCTACGGCGTCGGCTCGCTGCTTGGACAAACGTTTACATCCGGCAATGGTTGAGCCTGGAGGGTCTGCTGTATATCCGGTGACCTTAATAGCTGATTTCTGTTGATCCTGTCCAAATTGGGTGACCATCTTGTCAGCTACTGATTCGACTGTGCTACTTGCGCTGGGCGGCAAAACGGCAGAATCGCCAGCGAAACCCAACAGCGAATCAGAAACAATCAGCTTTCTTTTTCCATGCGGTCCCCGAACAGAGACCACTTCCTCAACCGGAATTATGGGCTGTGAAACCGTTGCCCTGGGAGGTTGCTCGTCTCGCGACGAGTTATCAACACTGCAAGATTGCGCGCCCGAGGCAGTGCAAATGCCCAGCCAGTAGCGCTCCAGTGTGTTCCTTATCGGCTGAGGCAAGGTGGGCTGTCCGCCTGCGGTTTCACCCAGTCCGCTGAATATAACGCGCCACCCAGGCAATGGAGGCAGCAAGTCGCGGCTCTTCAATTCCTTCACCAGTTCCTTCACGTCCTTCTGCCAGGTAACTTGACGCAAATCCAATGCACCTCGGGTGCTCAGTCCGCTGCTAATAACCATTAGAGTTCGCTGGGTATTGGTCGCATCACCATAGGGGTGAACGGCCAAAGAGATGCCCTCTAGAAGATCCATTCCTGCGGCGCTTGCTTTCAGGCTACTAACGGCATCAGTTGCTTCATCGAGATTCTCCTCAATCAACTCTTTCTTTCTGAGTTCGTTGTGCTCTACCTGCCCATTTCCTCTGCGCGGAGTTAGGTCCACAACGGTCCGATTCGATGATTCTGATTCAAGTATATTTGCCTTTCCTCCAGATTCGCTCTCGGCGATCCCCCGAAGCGTCTCCCGACTGCCGTCACTGAGGGTTGGCATTGGCTCTGTCGCGGTCCCTGTTGCCATCACAACCAACTTCTGCTCCGGTTGCTCGGGCTTACCGACGCAACCGACTTGCCCTCCTATAACCATTCCAGCGACCGCTAGGAGCGCAACCGGAATGCACCGGTTGTACCGCCAAACATGCGTTGATGTACGTTCCATGCTGGCCCCGCATGTTGGATCATGCCACCAGTGATTCCCCTGACTCGGCACCCCTGCCCTTAATTCGCGCGTCAACTAAAATATAGTTGTGGGGTCAAGGAGTGCCTAGGTCGGGTTTCTCTAAGGGGCGTCTCAACGCTGAGAATTGGTCCCTTCAGCGGAATACGTCATGAGCGCCAAATGCTTGCGCTTACCTACCAGCTTCTCACCGCTCCACTCGCATTGCATCCGCAGCATTCACCTTCCAAGGAGAGGCACCCTCGTCTGTCCGCAGGCAAGTCGGTACGGTCAGTCTCGTGTCTGGCGTGCGTCGGGGTTGGTCACCCGTGGGCGTGCGCTGGTTGATCGCGCGCGACTAGGGGAGCTGGTACGGGCATGGCGGTTGACGCTGCTCGGGGATCGGAAGAAGCGTTCACGTCGGCAGGGGCGACGCGTGTGATGGGCGGCGCTTGCCGGGTGGTCGGGCTCGATGCCGCCGGCGCTGAGCTGATCAGGTTAGGGGAGAACGCTCTCTTCAGGCTGGCCTCGGTGCCGGTGATCGTGCGTATCGCCCGGTCGATTGAGTACCTGTCGTCGGCGCGTAGGGAGGTTGCCGTGTCTCGGTGGCTGGCGCGTGAAGGGTTTCCCGCGGCTCGTGTAGTCGACGACCTTGAACAGCCGGTCGTGGTCGATGGGCACCCGGTGACCTTCTGGCATCTGATCGTTGAGGACGGCCGAGCGGCTACCTATGGGGAGTTGGGTGCGGTCCTGCGGGATCTTCACTCGCTGGCGCTGCCGGATGGCTTGGAGCTGCCTCGGTACGACGCTTTCGGGCGTTCGGACTTGCGGCTTGAGCGGGGTGTCGGGGTAGCGGATGACGATCTCGACTTCCTGCGTAAGCGAGGGCAGGAACTGAAGGAGAAGTTGGAGGAGTTGCGGTTCGAGTCGTCGTTGGGGCCGGTGCACGGGGATGCTCACACCGACAACCTGATGGTGGACCGGACTGGCGTCGTGTATCTGATCGACTTCGAGAACTTCTGCGTCGACCACCCCGAATGGGATCTTGAGGTAGCGGCGCACGAGTATGCCCGGCTGGACTGGGTGACGGATGAGCAATATGCCGCCTTCGTGGGCGCCTACGGGCGTGACCTCAGGGAGTGGCACGGATTTGAGACGCTGTGTGCTGTCCAGGAGTTCAAGATGACTACCTGGCTCATGCAGAACGTTGCTGAGGGGGAGGAGGTTGCGGCGGAGTTCGCTCGGCGGATGGCGTCGTTGCGAGACGAGAGTGCACCGCGCCGGTGGCTCCCGTACTGAGGGTCGTAGCGTCTACTCGTCCAGGCTGGCCAGCGCTTCGGAGACCCGGTTGTTGAATTGCGTCACGATCGGCACTCCTGCGTGGGTGCTGATTCCTTGCTGAAAGTCGGTGACGTAGCGAAGGAATCGGGCCGATTGCAGGGATTCGCCTTCGTCGACTGCCTGTGTGGCTGCGACGATCGCGCTGTCCAGGTCGCCGTTCAGGATGTGGCTCTCCGCGAGTACCATGCGGCAAAATCCCAGGGTGCGCGCGTACTGCGGGTCTGTTTTGGCGACGGCTTTTTCTGCGAATCGGAGTGACTCGGCCGGCCGCTTGAGGTCGCGGAAGCAGTGGGAGAACTCGCCGATCAGTTCTGCTTCGTCGAAGTAGGCAAGCCATTCGGGGCCGTCGGCTGTGGCTCCTTCGAAGTGGCGTTCTGCCTCGTTCATCGCGCGGGACGCTCCGGTGAGGTCTCCGGCGCTGGACAGGGCGCGGGCCTCGTGGATCGCGTACATGGCCTTGGCGCGTGGTGTTGCGCTGCCCTTGGCGCCTTCGACCGCGGATCGCGCCAACTGCAAGGCGCGTGACGTCTGTCCCAGGTAGTTCGCCTGGTGGCTGAGGTTGGCCAGGACGGATGCGCCGAACATCCGGTCTCCGGTGACCTGGGTGAGCCGCAGGGCATGGAGGAGGTAGCGGTTCGCCAGTCCGTGATTCCCGATGTCGTACGCCATCCATCCCAGTACTTCGGCTGTCTCCGCTGCCACCGTGAAGAGGGCATGGCCGACCTTTTCCGAGTAGCTGGCATTGAGAAGGGGTAATACCTCGTGCCGGAAGTAGTGTCTTAATGCCTTGTGGCCGTGGCCTCCGCCGTACAGGAAGTCCAGGCGCATGAACATCTCGGTAGCGGTCTGGATCGCGCGTACGTCGCGCATGCCGACTCGCTGAGAACTGTGCCTGTCGGCTTGTACTCCATCGGGTCGGGCCACCATCCAGGACAGGACTGCGGCGTTTATCTCTCCGTCGGGGATGATCAGAAGGCTGGCCGATTCCGGCTCGGGGCGCTCCTCGGAGAGACCTTCCAGCGCGGTCAGGGCGTCGGGCAGAACGGCGGCGTAGGCAACTGGCTGGGGTATGGCCGGTTCCGGGGCTCCGAACAGGCCGAGATCTCCCGGAGTGATGCGGCGTCCCAACTTGGAGCCGAACACGTCCGCCATGATTGCGGCGGCCTGCGCCCGGATACCCGCTCCGTCCCGCCAGCGCTGTACGGCGACGTGGGTCGTTCCGAGTGTGCTGCCGCGCTGCTGCGCGAGATCTCGCATGCGCTTGGCGAGACCCTTGTTCGAGAACCCGGTCTCGTCCATGAGGGAGATCAACTGTGCGTTCGGCTCTCGGCTCATGCTCCCCTGCCAACCCGAGAATGACGATGAGTCACCATCGTGTCACACCGTTTGAACCCGGGGGGTTCAAAAACGAACCCCCGTCATATTTGCCGGTGTTCATGTGAACCCCCTGGTGAACACTCCCGGCTGAACCCCCTGCGTCGTTCACTGGTCGCACAGATCGGCGGGCTGCGGAGTTCGCCAGTGTCCGGGAGGGAACGCGGTGGAAGCACAGCAGAGCAGACGCGCAGTGAACACCCTGGCCGTGGGATTTCCTCGTCGTTCGGTCCATGATCCCGGCGCGGGGCATTTCCGGAGCATGACGCTGTACGCCGAATCGCCGGACTGTGCCAAAGCGGCGCGGGACATGCTCGGTTCGTATCTCCAGACCTGGGGGTTGGCGTACGCGGTCGACGCGGTGCGGCTCGTCGTGTCGGAGCTGGTCGGCAACGTCGTGCATCACGCGGTCCCGGACAACGTCCTTGCGCGCCCTGGTGCCGGACGTCGTATCGACGTGTCGGTGGTGACCTGGCCGGAGCTGCTCGTACTCGGTGTACGGGATGAGGACTCGACTCCTCCCGACCTTCCTGCCGGAGAGGTCGTATCGCCCGAGCTGGCGGGCGGCTTCGCTGAGGCGCTGCTGCCGGACCGAGGGCGTGGGCTGCTGATCGCTCAGCGTCTGGCGGAAGCGGTGTGGTGGTCGCCGGAGCGCGACGGAGGCAAGACCGTCTGGTGCCGTTTCGACCTCGAAGAGCTGTGGGCCGAGCACTCGGCCTGACTGACGCCGGCGCGTCGCCTCCTCGTGCTCCCTCGCGATCGGGAGTCGGCGATGCGCCGGTCACCGGCCGGAGTTGACCGCTTCGGCCGGGGAGCGCGGCCCTTCGAGGGCTCGTTGTCTCCCCTCCCGTAGAGGGGCCGCGCTTCACAACCTCATACCGAGACCGGGCCACCCCATCAGCCCTGGAAAGCGAAGGGTGGCCCGGCTGGGGACACTGCGATCCCCGGTGCCAAATGGTACCGGGGTCGCAGTGCTGCGTCTGCTTCTGGCCCTGGAATCAAGGGAGTTGACGACCAGTTAGGTTGAGGTGAGCGAAGGTGTCTGGCTTCGGTGAGGACTGGCTCAGGGATGGGCTGGACGACATCACAAGCGTGGAGTCCGGTCTGTGGGTTCGTGGCGTCGACTACATGTCGGGCTGGCGGGTGGCGCGCGAATCCGCTGACCGACTGAACCGGGCGTTGCTCGGCGCGGGGTTCGAACTCTCGGAGGCGCGGGCGGTCGCCTCGACGGACGAGAACGGGCACGGCGTCGTCCGTCTGGCGGGCCGGCCGGGCGCGGTGGACCGGCTTGCCGGGCTTCTGGAGGCGCTCGGTGATGGCGACGGTGGTGCGCCGTGAGGGGTGTTTCCGCTGGTGAGTGGCGCGCGTGGGCACGTCGCCGGCCGGAGAGATTTTGGGCGGGAGCTGCCATGGGGCGAGTGAACAGGGGGCCTTACGCTGCTCGGGCGAATCGGGCAGGTGGTGCACCTGCTCGCGTTTGTGTCCGATTGGCCCCCTGTTCTTCGAGGCTCGCCCCATGGTGGCTGCCTAAAATCTCGGAGGCTGGCGACCCCCAGCCCCGTGGGTTTCGGCCCTCGGCGGCCGGTCGTCGCCTCGACTCCTCGGGCGTGCTGCGGGTGGGGGCGCATGGCGCTCGGCCGGGACCGGCGGTCACGCCGCATGCCCGGCCGGGGCGGCCGGGCGTCCCGGCGCGCCGCAGGCGCGCCCTTGAGGAAGTGAAGGCTGTTTCGACCGATGCCCGTTGGCGATCATGCCGGGCGGCGTCGGGTGGGCTCTTTGTCGGCGGTGAGCCGGTAGGTGAGTTCGGCGCGGTCCGCTGGGATGCGGAGTTCTTCGAGGATCAGGGCATCGTCGTCGGTGCCGCAGGTGACGCGGGACAGGTGCAGGACCGGGGTCGCGTCGGGCAGTCGCAGTGCGGTGCGCTCGTCGGGGAGCGGCATGCGGGCCCGTACGGTCTCGGACCACCACAGTTTGTGTCCGGCCTTCGTCAGCATCGCGTACACGGCCGCGGGTTCGGCGTCCGGGGTTTCGGCGAGAGCGGGTACGGCCTCGGCCGTGGCGAACGGAGTCAGCATGCGGTGCATTGCACGTGTGCCCGTGGCGGGATCGACCAGCAGCCGGTCACACCCGAACAGCGCGTCCTCCAACCGGAGTTCGAGCGCATGTGCTGTCGCTTCGGTGGCGTGCGTGCGGTAGGTGCTCGGCTCCTCGGCCTGCTGCCACGCGGCTACGCCGTGCAGCACGAAATGCCCGCCGGAAGTCTTGCCCACGTATCCGGGGATGCTGACGACGGGCCGGCTGTCGGAGCGTACGAAACTGCCCTTGCCGTGGTGGACGTCGATGAGTCCTTCCGCGCGCAGGGCGGCGACGGCGTTGCGGACGGTCGGGCGCGAGACCTTGTAGCGCTCCATGAGCTGCGCCTCCGAGGGCAGCGGGGCGCCGGGTTCGTACTCGCCGGACAGGATCGCTTCGCGGATGGCGGCGGCCACCTGCTGGTAGAGGGCTCCGGGGCGCTGGATCTCCGACATCTCGGTATCTCCGACGGGTTGAGGTTGTAGGTACGTCGCACGTGCGGCGTCACTCGTCAGCATAAGTAGTTGCGCTCTCGCCGTACAGCACCCCACACTCATCACTCGTAAGGACAAGTGACGTCAGTATGAGACTGACGCTCTGACTGGCCAGGGAGGCCGAAGATCATGCAGTCCATTCCCGTGGACACGGCGCGGCTGGGCGTACTGCGGTGCGCCATCGCTCCGGAAGTGAAGATCAGCAACTCCGAGACACAGGAGGTGAAGAAGGACCGGGACGGCAACCCCGTCTACACGGTCGCGGTGACCGTGCGGCAGGACCGGCGGCGGATCTCCGTCATCGAGATCGCCGTCAGCGGTGAGCCCAAGGGCATCGACGAGGGCCAGATCGTGAAGGTCACCGGGCTGGTGGCGTTCATGTGGTCGATGGGCGACCGCCACGGCGTCAGCTTCCGCGCGGATGCCATCACGCCCGTGCACGGCACCCCGGCGGCGCAGGTCAAGGGCGGTGGCGCGTGATGGGGCCGATCGTGCTCGCCTTCGCCCTGGCCGTGCTCGCCTGGATGTTCGTCGTCGGGGACCTGGTGCGCCGGCACCGTCCGGTCTGGCACTGGTACCTCATCGGCTACCCGGTCGCCGCGTGGCGGGTGGTGTTCACCTGGCGGCGCGTCGCCGTGCTCAACGACCTCGCGGTGTCCCGGCTCCCGGCGCGCACCCTCGTCGGGCATCTGCTGGTCAAGGGGGATCCGGTGCGGCCGGTGGCTCCGCGCTGCTCCTTCCCGCGGGCCACCCCGATGGGGCTGACGCTGGTGGTGCGGCTGCACGCGGGGCAGACCCCGGCGACGTATCTGAAGGCGGCGGATGCGTTCGTGCACGCGTGGAAGGTGCACGCGGTGCGGGTGACCTCGCCGGAGCGCGGGCTCGTGTTGCTGACCGCGATGGCGAGTGACCCGCTGGAGCGTCCGGGCTTAGCCACGGCTCCGGCCGAGCTGCTCTCCGCGCTGATCGGGGCGCTGGAGACGGGCGGGGCGTGGGTGATGAACCTGCGCCTGGTACCGCACTGGCTCATCGTCGGGGCCACTCGCTCGGGCAAGTCCACCCTGCTGGCCCGGCTCATCACCCAACTCGCCACGCAGCGCGTCGCCCTGGTCGGCGTCGACTGCAAGGGCGGCATGGAACTCGGCCTGTTCACCGCACGACTGAGCGCGCTCGCTACGTGTCGGCGTGAGGCGGTGGCCGTGCTTGCCGCGCTGGTGGTCGACATGCAGGACCGGATGAGTGCGTGCCGGTCGGCCGGGGTCCGCTCTATCTGGGAGCTCCCGGACAAGCTCCGCCCGGTCCCGGTCGTCGTCCTGGTCGACGAGATCGCGGAGCTGTACCTGTCCGACGGCACGCGGGAGAGCAAGGCGGAGGCCGAGCAGTGCTCCACGCTCCTGCTGCGGCTGGCCCAGCTCGGTGCCGCCCTCGGCATTCACCTGGTCGTCGCCGGCCAACGCGTCGGATCCGACCTCGGTCCCGGCGTCACCGCTCTGCGGGCCCAGCTCGGCGGCCGGATCTGTCACCGGGTCAACGACCCCGGCACGGCTGAGATGACCCTTGGCGACCTCAACAAGGACGCGGTGGCCGTAGCGCAGGCGATCACTGCGGCGGAACGGGGCGTGGCGGTGTGCACGGGGCCTGACGGCGGCTGGAGCCGTGCCCGTTCCCACCTCACCCCCACCGATGAGGCCGTGGCCACGGCCCGGAAGTACTCCGCGATGACCCCGGAACTGCCCCTCGTCACCCGCGCGCTCGTGGCCCTGGAAGGAGAGAACAAGTGATCAGCGAAGGTACGGCGTTCACGTTCGCGGTGATCTTCGGGATCATCACCGTCCTCCTCGTCCGCTCCCGCGACGTGCGCGCCTGGGAAGCGGTCTGCGTCGGCCTCTTCGGCGTCTACCTCGGCCAGACCCCCGTGGTCTTCACCATTCACGGGCTCGTGACCTGGTTCATCAGCGGCTTCTCCCACACCTGAGCAGAGAGGACACCCGACCATGCCCATGCCTCGCGTGAGGTGCCCCCACTGCAAGGGCGACGGCGCCCGCAAGACCTGGACCGGACGCATCCGGCGCTGCCGCGTCTGCCGCGGTACCGGCACCATCCGCTGAACCCCCGCACCGACCACCAGCCAAGGGAGTGATCCCCATGACCGACCTTGCGCCACCAGCCCTCACCCCTGCCGCTTCGGCGGCTCACCCCGGAAGGTCACCACCATCACCCCGCAGTACACCCCGGCTGACAGGCGCGCCGCCCTCGACCGCGCGGCGCGCCTGCGTCACCTCCCCGAAACCGACCGCGACGCCATCCGCCTCGCCCAAGACCCACAGTTCGCCCGCTGGCTGGAGCAGATCACCGCCACCGGCGGATGCTCCCACCCCGTCCACCTCTCCGGCTCCACCACCACCCTGGACGGCACGACCGGCGAGATCCTCCACCACTACGACACCCGCAACGAACCCGGCGAACGGCTCCTCGTCCGCTGCCGCAACCGCCGCGCAACCATCTGCCCGGCCTGCTCCCGCCTCCACGCCGGAGACACCTACCACCTGGTCCGCGCGGGCCTCCTCGGCGGCAGGAACGTCCCGGCCACCGTTCGCAACCGGCCTCGGCTCTTCGTCACCCTGACCGCCCCGTCCTTCGGACCGGTCCACCGTGCCGGGGAACGATGCCGCCCCCGCCGCGACGGCGGAACTTGCGAACACGGGCGTCCCCTCGGCTGCGCCACGGCCCATGCCCCGGATGCCCTGGTCGTCGGTCAACCGCTGTGCCCCGACTGCTACGACTACACAGCTCACGTCCTCTGGCACGCCCATGCCTCCAAGTTGTGGGACCGGTTCGTCATCGACGTCCGGCGGCGCCTCGCCTCCTCCGCCGGCCTCGTACAGTCCCGCTTCGCCCAGCACGCCCGGCTCTCCTTCGCCCGCGTCGCCGAGTACCAGAAACGGGCTGCCGTCCACGTCCATGCGGTCGTCCGCCTCGACGGACCGAACGGATCCGACGACGAACCCCCGGCCTGGGCCACCACCAACCTCCTCTCCCACGCGGTCCGCGACTCGGCCCGGCGGGTCCACGTCCGTACACCCCACAGCCCTGCCGTAGGTGAGCTGGTCCTGCGTTGGGGCGACCAGATCGACGCCCGGACGCTGCACACCGACGGCGACGGCCCGGACGACGACGCCGTAGCCGCGTACGTCGCCAAGTACGTCACCAAAGGCGCAAGCGAGACCGGCGCCGGCCTCGACCACTTGCTCACCACCTGGGCCGACATCGCCGTGGCACCCGTCAGCACACACGTCCGCACCCTCATGCGCGTGTGCTGGCGCCTCGGCGGCCTCCCCGAGTACGAGCCGCTCCGCCTTCGGGCCTGGACGCACACCCTCGGCTACCGGGGCCACATCCTCACGAAATCCCGCGCCTACTCCACCACCTACGCAGCACTCCGTGCCGAACGCGCCCACCACATGGGCCACGACGACACCCCCGACGCGATCACGGAACGCTACTGGCGCTACGTCGGCTCTGGGCACACCCCCGGCGCGGCGCTCATCGCGGCCGGAGTCGCTGATGACCTTGCGGAGTCTCGGCGGCTTGGTGCGGAGGCGCAGCGAGAGGAGGGATCGGGCTGACGACCGCTCTTCCCAACCGCGCTTCGCAGCACGTCAGTCCTTTGCCCTCGCCGGGGGACGGCGCGAGCAGTACCGCCACCATGATCGAAAGCGAGATCGTGATCGTGGACGACGATGGGACGGAAGAACCGTTTGATCCCGCGTCGTGGTTCTCGTGACACAAGTGGCCGCCTCCCCTGTACCTGCCGGGAAGGCGGCCGTTCGTGTTCGCGGACTGTCGCCCCTCAGAAGGCTTCCGCGAAGTCGTCTTCCTTGAGTATCAGGCGGTCTCGCACGTCCTTGGGGATCATGAGCTTCATGTGGACGTGCGGGGCGCGCACACCCTTCACCTTGGTCCGCTTGATCGTGCACTTTACGCCCACCCTGAGCAGATCGGCGCCCATGGCCTCCATGCCGCCCTCCTCCCAGCGCTCCCGGAACGACTTGCCGTTGTGCACGGCAACCCAACGGTCCTGGGTCGACTCGGGGTCGATGGCCTCCAACTGCTTGATCAGGTCGTCCAAGGTCTTCTCGGCCTGCTCCTTCGTGAAGCGGGTCTTCGTAAAGCGTCCCTCGGGTGCGAGGCCCGTCATGTAGTAGCTGATGGACTCTTCGAGGCGCGTCTGCTCCTTACGGGCTTCGGCGCCTTGGCGGTACTCGCGCACCATGACGGGGTCGTCGCCGAGAACCTTCAGGACGTCTTCGACGAACTGGCTGTAGATGTGGTTCGGGTTCGGCGCGCCGTGTCCTCCGCTGCCGCATTGCCCGCAGCGCAGGTACTCGTACGCCCTGCCCTTGTGGTTGGTCTTCTGGACCGTCATGTTGGTGCCGCAGTCGTAGCAGAGAAGGACTCCGAGGAACCTCGTTGCTCCGCCGGGGGTGCGGGTGGGCTGGTTCTTTCCCCGCCGATCCAGGGCGGCCTGAAGGCTCTCGAACTCCTCTTCCGTGAAGATGGGGTCTGCCACCCGGATGGGCTTCGCGTCGTTCCCCAGGACGACCTTCGAGCGGCGAACGCCCCCGTTCTTGTCCTCCTGTACGCGATACCCCATGAGCGCGGGGTTCCTGAGCCGACGGAGCATCGTCGACGTCGTCAGGCCCGACCCGCAGATTCCGGAGCGGATGAGTACCCGGGCCATGCGACTCGCGGAAGCGGGCTTCGGCCTCAGCGCGGCGCGGCGACACCAGTGCAGCGCCCTGTACGCATCCTCATTGATCGCGAGTACGACCCTGCCGTCCTCGTTCTCCACCGTCTCGTAGCCGTACGTCGGCTTGCCGACGACCCAATCCGTCTGCGTCCTGGCGTAGTCCCACAGGCTCGTGACGCGTGTGCTCGTGTTGGCCGCCTCGATCTCGGCGATGCCGCCCACGATCGTGACCATGATCTTCCCGGCCGTCGTGGTCAGGTCGATCGCGTCGTTCTTCGAGACCAGGTTCTTCCCGTACTTCAGGCACCAATCGATCATGGTGCTGAGGTCTGTGAGGCGTCGTACGAAACGGTCCAGCTTCCAGAACAGGATTTCGTCGAACTCCGGTGCTCGGTTGTTGAGCCAGTCCCCGAGTTCCTTGCGCTTCCACGGTGGGACCTTCGTCGCCGACACGTTCAGGTCGCTGGCGACTCCGACCACCCGCCGGCCTCGCTCCAGGGCCATCTTGCGGAGGTCCAGTTCCTGACGGACGGGGGACGTCGTCTCGTCGGTGAGGACCGAGAGGCGGATGGAGAGCAGTGCCCTGGGGGCGTTGTCGGGTAGCAGTGCCTCGGCCTTCTTCAGGTCCCTCAGGACTGCGAGATCCGCCTTGGTCCACTCGGTCTCGACGTCGAACGGCTGTAAGTGGGCTGGGGTGCGCTTCCTGGTTCGAGTTGCCATGCGCGGTACGGTATTGGATTTGGGGCTGTTGGTGTATGCCCGGCCATGGACACGACAATTCAGGTCGGGCCGACGGGAAAGAAGCTTCTGCCGCTGACGGTGAAGCAGCCGACTCCGGCCGGGTGAAGCGGGGGTGAGCGAGGCGCTGCGGCGGAGCGCTGAGGCTGTGGCGGAGGTCATGGAGGATGAAGCGGCGCGTGAGGGATGCGTCTAGTACTTGCCGTTTGTAGTGGCTGAGCTGGGAGCGGGCTTGATGACGACGCCTCCGGTGGGACCAGCGACGCCAGTGGCCGGCCTCGTGGACGGGTCGGGTGACGAGAGCTATGAAGAGTCGCTGGATTCGTTGCGGGTCATCGGTATCAGGTCGTCGGGTCCGGGACGGAAACGATGCTCGTCGGCGCGGATGACGGCCAGGAAGGCATGTCCTCGCGGATGGACGGCAGGGCGGTGGTGACGATCAGGCCGATGCGGTCCATCAGGCCCTCGTAGCGTCTACGTTGGCCAGCGGGATGGAAGGCTCGTCGAAGGAGACGTCGTGCTGGGATTGCTGGGCTTCTACGACGAACTGGACGACCGCTCCGGACGGCCGAACGGATCGATACGCGATGCCGTCCAGCCCGTCGGCGAGCCGGACGAGGTGGATTTGGTGGCCTACCTGGACGCCGGCCACGTCCTCATCGACGTCGCGGAGGGCGGACGCGACGTCATCACCGGGAGCGCCCACCGGCACTCTCCGGGATGCTCTTCCCTGGTGACCGACGGTTCCTGGCTGTGGCGCCAGGACTTCCCGCACTACGTGGAAACGCACCATGTCTCGCTGCCCGACGCGTTCATCGAACACGTCCGCAGCCTGAACTATCAGATGCCCACCATCACCGTTGCGCGGTTCGCTCCGCACTACGACGAGACCATGCCCCTGGTTGGCTGGGCCTCGGCTGTCCCGTGGCGATCGACTGCGACCACGCTCGTACCCGAACCACGAGCAATGACCAGCAAGGCCCAGTTCGACGCCGCGACGCTGGCCCAGGGACGAAACCGGCCGTACGGCAGCTGGGGCAGGCCACGCAAACCGCGGAGAACATAGGCAACACCAGCCAAGAGCGATCTCTGATGGCGTCGGACGCCTCGCGTCAGCCAAGAGCGCGCTCATGCCGGCGGCGGATCCGCGCGATCCGAACGCGTCGGCCCCACAGCAGTGGCTCCCCACCTGGCCGGGCCAGTACTCCTCCTCGCCCCGGGACACCGCAGAACCACAACCTGTGGGGCCGACGGGGAAGAAGCTTCTGCCGTTGACGGTGAAGCAGCCGACTCCGGCCGGGTGAAGCGGGGCTTCTCCGCCGGGCCGGGCCGGGGGGAGGCCGAACGGGGTAGCCCCGGGTGCGGTATCCGCCCCTGGGTCGTTGTCGAGCCACCGGACTGGCGTGGCCTTCGCCGGGTCGCCATGGGCGGCGAGGTGGTGGGCAGCGCCTGGTCGCTGGGTGAGCTGCGGAGGATGCTCAGCCGCCTCGGTTGTCCGGAGGACATGGATCTGGAGGACACGGCACTCGTCTGCTGGCGCGGAGGAGACAGCGGCACCTGGCCCGACCGCGGGTGGCGAAGACGCGCGACCATCGTGCTGATGGCGGCCGGGCTACTGGCTTCCACGCTGCTCAACGTGGTGATCGGCTGGCCGGACGCCTCCGGGGCGCTGACGTTCGCGCAGCGGATGACCGGGGTTCTCTTCGTGCTGTCCGGTCTGGTGCAGGGCGTGGCCGCCGTGACGGTGTTCGACTACTGGGGGAGACGGCAGTTCGGGATCTCCGGGGCGGTCGTCCTGCTCGGGGTGATCATCGCGCTGGCCACGGACCCCTGGCTTTCCAGAAGTCCTTGACCCCTGCGTTGTCCCAACTCGACGGTGTCAGATCTTTCAGCACCCGGGGTGGCGGTACTTGACGGGTGATCAGTGGACGACGTGGTGTCGGTGGTTGAAGGGTCGATGGGTGTCGACGTGGCCGGCGGGGGAGGGGGCGGCGTGGGGTCTGCTCGTGCTGTGTGTCAGCGGCGCCGCCACCGCACTCGTCAGACCGGCCGGCAACGCGAGCGCCGTGGCCAGGAGAGATGCGTTGACCTTGTGGAAGGCGTACTGCCGAGTGGTTTTGGCCATGATGGTTCCAGGTGCGCTGTGCGGTGGACCCTGCATCATCCGTTTGCCGACCCGGCCCCCATGAATCCACTGTTCACCCGGTCGGCGCATCCCGCAATGCGAACGCCAGGCCACGGGCCGGGTGTTGTCCCCGGCCGGCCCCCGGGCGGGTGCGGAGCGGCGCGGAACGGGATCCGGACGGGCGACTGAGGCGTTTATACGGTCATGGACCTTGAGAAGCCGCCGGCTCGGCATCAGTCGCACGCAACGTCGGAAGGGTGCCTGGTCGTCGCGATCCGGTTGCCCGTGCGGATCGTGGCGCTGGTGGTGGTCGTGCCGGTGCGGATGGTGTGGGACGCGGTGGTGGTCTCCGGCCGGTTTCTGAACGACGTGGTCCTGCGGTCCGTGGGGCGGGGACTGCTGTGGCTGGCGAAGGTTCTGGTCGGGTGGCCGCTGGTGGGGCTGTGGCGGTACGTCGTCGTGCCCGGCGCGCGGCTGCTCGGGTGGCTCGGGCGGGTGTTGCTGGTGGTGCCCGTGGTGTGGCTGTACCGGTATGTGCTCACTCCGGCGGGGCATGGCCTGGCGTGGCTGTACGCGCGCGTGCTGACGCCTGTCGGGCGCGCGGTGGGGTGGTTGGTGTGGTGGTCGGTCGTGGTGCCCGTCGGGTGGCTGTACGAGTGGGTGCTCGCGCCGGTGGGGAGGGCCTTCGCCTGGTGTGTGCGGGGGGCTCTGAGCGGGGCGGGCGTGGTCGCGTACTGGGTGGCGCGGGTGCTGCTCGTGCTGCCCGCGCTGGCCGTGTGGCGCTGGGTGCTGGTGCCGGTCGGGCGGGTGCTCGGCGTCGTCGTGCGGGAGGTGGGGGAGGCGCTCGGGCACGCCTGGCGGATCGCCGGACGGATCTCGCTCGTGGTCGGACGGTTCCTGGCCGGCCTCTTCCGGTGGGTGTTCGTGGAGCCGGTGCGCTGGGTGTACCGGACGGTGCTCACACCGGTCGGGCACGTGGTGCGGGACGTGCTGCTGCGGCCCGTCGCCGAGGCCGCGCGGGCCGTGGCGCGGGTGAGCCGGCAGGCGCTCGCCGCGGCTCGTGAGACCGTCCGGCAGGCACGTGCCGATGTGCGGCGGACGCTCGCCGGAGTGCTCGGCGTGCCACGGGAGAGGGACGGCGCGGCGGGACGGGAACCGATGCCGCTCGACACACGTACTCTTGAGAGAAGTACCACCGCTCTCACGAAAATCACGAAGGACTGACGACACTGGGCAAGCGACAGCCCGAAGGCCCGCCGCCCGCACCCGCGGTGCAGCGCATCCGACTGCGCTACACCAAGCGCGGCCGCCTCCGGTTCACCAGCCACCGTGACTTCCAGCGTGCCTTCGAGCGCGCGTTGCGCCGTGCCGAGGTGCCGATGGCGTACTCGGCGGGGTTCACGCCGCACCCGAAGGTGTCGTACGCCAATGCCGCACCCACCGGCACGGGCAGCGAGGCGGAGTACCTGGAGATCGCGCTCACGGCGGAGTGTGACCCGGAGAAGCTGAGGCTTCTGCTCGACGAGTCGCTGCCCACCGGGCTCGACATCGTCGACGCGGTCGAGGCCCGTACCTCGGGTCTGGCCGACCGGCTCACGGCCTCCGAGTGGGAGCTGCGGCTCGACGGAGTGGATCCGGCCGAAGCGGAACGCGCCGTCCGGGCCTTCCGGGCCGCCGAGTCCGTCGAGGTCCAGCGCATGACCAAGAACGGCCTGCGCACCTTCGACGCCCGCCCGGCGGTCGCGGAACTGGAAGCACGGCAACCCGAAACACAGCGACCTGAAACACAGAGTGAAACGGCTGATAGGCCGACCGGCCAGCCCTGTGCGATACTGCGGCTGGTTGTTCGGCACGTGACGCCTGCCGTACGACCCGACGACGTCCTGTCCGGTCTCCGCGCCGTGGCCGACCTGGCGCCGCCGGTCCCCGCAGCGGTGACCAGGCTGGCGCAGGGGCTGTTCGATGAAGAGACCGGCGCGGTGACCGACCCGCTCGCGCCCGACCGCGAGGCAGCCGGGGCCCTGACAACGGCCGATCCGACTGCCGCCGCGAAGGCGCCGGCGTAAGGAAGGTTCCGCACAGGGACGGACGTCGTAGCGTCGCCCTCGTACTCGGGAGCCACCTGGGTCGGGCAGCGCACCGACCACAAGACTTTCGCCAGGCCGTACGCAACATGTGTACGGAACCGGCGAGACAGGACACAGAGAGCTCCCGTGCGGCGGCCGCGCCCCGGAGGCGGCACCGCGCAACGCGCGAGCCGCGGACGTCAACGGTGACCGATCCCACATGATCGGCGCCGGACCAGCGTGCCGCCCGGGAGCCTGACGGGAGATCAACCCGCATGCTCGAACCGACCGAACCCACCCAGGGTTCCGAAGAACACAACAGTCCCAGCGACACCCTGCCGCCGCGTCGTCGGCGCCGTGCCGCTTCCCGCCCGGCGGGCCCGCCGACCGGCGCGGCCGAGAACTCGGCGGAGATCACCGCGCCGGCCATACCGGCTGTGGAGAGTGCCGAGGCGTTGGCGGCGGAGGTCGTCGAGGACGACGACACCAAGCCTGTCGACGATGCCGTGGAACAGCTCATCGCCGAAGAGGCCGAGGCCGAGCCGACCGCTGCTCCGCGTACGCGGCGTCGGGCGACTCGCCGGGCGTCGGCGCCTGCCGGTGCGCCTGAGGCGGCGGAGGCCGCCGAGACCGTGGTGCCTGCGGCAGAGACCGCCGAGACCGCCGCGGCCGTCGTAGCGGAGAGCGCGCCGGTCGTCGCCGAGGATGAGGCCGAGGCCGCTCCGCGTGCCCGGCGTAGGGCGACTCGTCGGGCGTCGGCGCCTGCCGGTGCGCCCGTGGCGGCGGAGGCCGCCCCTGCCGAAGAGGCTCCCGCGGTCGCCGAGGAGGCGCCCGCCGAGCCCGCGCCCGAGCCCGCGCCCCGTACGCGTCGCCGTGCCACGCGCAAGGTCGCCGCCGCGCCGGAGGCCGTCGAGCCTGCTGTCGAGACTCCGGTGGCCGTCGAGGCCGAGGAGCCCGCCGCCGTCACCGTTTCCACTGAGCCTGAGCCTGAGCTCGAGCCCGAGGCCGCTCCGCGTGGCCGTCGTCGGGCCAGCCGTCGGGTGTCCGCGCCCGCCGGTGTGCCGGCCGGTGCCGAGGTCGAGGCCCTTCCCGCCGCGGCCGTCTCCGTCGAGGAGGCCCCCGAGGCCCCCGTCGGCCGGGTTCCCGCCGCCTCCGGCCCCGTCGACGAGGAGTCCGGTGGCCGACGGCCGCGTCGGCGCGTCGTACGGCGGGCCGCCGGTGGGTTCTCCGCGCCGGAGCCGGTGAAGGGCGACGAGGACGACGCCCCGAAGCGTCCCGCGCGTCCCGCGGTGGCCGTGTTCCAGGCGCCCGTGTTCGCCGAGCCGCAGTTCCAGACGCCGCAGCGCGCCGCCGCGGAGGCCGCCGCCGCCGAGGCCGACGAGCCGGCCGAGGCCGAGGAGACCGAGGTCGAGACCGAGGTCGCGCAGGCCGTGGAGGTCCCGGTGGAGGAGCCGGGCGGCTCGCGCCGTCGCCGTCGCCGCAGGGGCGCCCCTTCCGGCGAGGAGAGCGCGCCCGTCGCGCCCGTCGTGGAGGACGAGCCGGAGCCGGAGGAGGAGACCGCCGAGGACGCCGTCGACACCGACGACGGTGACGACGAGGCCGAGGAGACCGGTTCGCGCCGGCGCCGTCGGCGTGGTGGCCGGCGCCGCCGCCGGGGCGAGGCCCCCGATGGCGAGGGCGACGAGTTCGCCACCGAGCAGACCGAGCAGGATGCCGAGAACACCGCCGAGCAGTACGAAGACGACGCCGCGGACGAAGAGGACGGCGAGGACTCGGCCTCCGGCTCCACCGCGGGCAGCCGCCGCCGTCGGCGCCGTCGGCGTCGCGCCGGTGACACCTCCGTCGACACCGAGCCCGACGAGGGCGACCCGGAGCGCACGGTCGTCAAGGTCCGTGAGCCCCGCAAGCCCTCCGAGCCGTCCGACGAGGTGCAGTCCATCAAGGGCTCGACCCGTCTGGAGGCGAAGAAGCAGCGGCGTCGGGAAGGCCGTGAGCAGGGGCGCCGGCGCGTCCCGATCATCACCGAGGCCGAGTTCCTCGCCCGCCGCGAGGCCGTCGAGCGTGTGATGGTCGTGCGGCAGAGCGGCGAGCGCACACAGATCGGCGTCCTGGAGGACGGCGTGCTCGTCGAGCACTACGTCAACAAGGAGCAGTCGACCTCGTACGTCGGCAACGTGTACCTGGGCAAGGTCCAGAACGTGCTGCCCTCGATGGAGGCCGCCTTCATCGACATCGGCAAGGGCCGCAACGCCGTGCTCTACGCCGGTGAGGTGAACTTCGAGGCGCTCGGCATGGCCAACGGGCCGCGGCGCATCGAGAGCGCGCTGAAGTCCGGCCAGTCGGTGCTCGTCCAGGTGACGAAGGACCCGATCGGGCACAAGGGCGCGCGTCTGACCAGCCAGGTGTCGCTCCCGGGCCGCTACCTCGTGTACGTCCCCGAGGGCTCGATGACCGGCATCAGCCGCAAGCTGCCCGACACCGAGCGGGCCCGGCTGAAGACGATCCTGAAGAAGATCGTCCCCGAGGACGCGGGCGTCATCGTGCGCACCGCCGCCGAGGGCGCCAGCGAGGACGAGCTGCGCCGTGACGTCGAGCGGCTCCAGGCGCAGTGGGCCGACATCCAGAAGAAGGCCAAGGGCGGCAACGCCCCGACGCTGCTGTACGGCGAGCCGGACATGACCGTCCGGGTCGTCCGCGACATCTTCAACGAGGACTTCACCAAGGTCGTCGTCAGCGGTGACGAGGCCTGGTCGACCATCCACGGGTACGTCGCGCACGTCGCCCCGGACCTGGCCGACCGGCTGTCGAGGTGGACCTCCGAGGTCGACGTCTTCGCCACCTACCGGATCGACGAGCAGCTCGCCAAGGCGCTGGACCGCAAGGTCTGGCTGCCCAGCGGCGGCTCGCTGGTGATCGACCGGACCGAGGCGATGGTCGTCGTCGACGTCAACACCGGCAAGTTCACCGGTCAGGGCGGCAACCTGGAGGAGACGGTCACCAGGAACAACCTGGAGGCGGCCGAGGAGATCGTGCGCCAGCTGCGGCTGCGCGACCTCGGCGGCATCATCGTGATCGACTTCATCGACATGGTGCTGGAGTCCAACCGGGACCTGGTGCTGCGGCGCCTGCTGGAGTGCCTGGGCCGGGACCGTACGAAGCACCAGGTCGCGGAAGTGACCTCGCTGGGGCTGGTCCAGATGACCCGCAAGCGGGTGGGCCAGGGCCTGCTGGAGTCGTTCTCCGAGACCTGCGTCCACTGCAACGGGCGCGGTGTCATCGTCCACATGGAGCAGCCGACGTCCGCCGGAGGCGGCGGCAGCAAGCGCAAGAAGCGCGGGCGCGGCGGCGACGGGCAAGGCCACGACCATGACCATGACCACGAGGTCGAGGTCGCCGAGGTGGCCGAGTCCTTCGTGGGCGTCGAGGAGGAGTCCGAGGCCGAGGTCGCCGCCGAGGTGGCCGAGCCGGTCGCGCTCTCCGCCCCCGACTTCGCGCTCGACGAGGAGCTGTACAGCAGCGTCGCCGAGGCGGAGGCCGCGGCCACCCGTGGGCGCGGTCGTCGTAGGGCCGGGCGTCGCGCGTCCGCTCCGGCAGGTGCGCCGAGGGGCTCGCGGAGGTCGGGCTCGGGCAACGGCTCGGAGCCGGCCGCCGAAGCGCCGGTCGAGGCACCCGCCGAAGCATCGGAGGTGGAGGCGCCGGTCGAGACGGTCGTCGAGGCGGCTGTCGCGCATGCCGAGCCGGTCGCCGTGGAGGACCCGGTCGTCGAGGCCCCGGCCGCCGCGGACGAGACCCCGGCGCCGGACGCTGCCGTGGACGAGGCCGCGCCCAAGGGCCGGACCCGTCGTCGCGCCACCCGCAAGGCCACCGCGCCGGCCGGTTCGCCCGCCGGGGCGGAGGCCGCCGCGGTCACCGTCGTCGAGCCGGCGGCCGACGAGGCTCCCGTCACCCGGACGGAGCAGTCCGAGCCGGAGCCGGTGGCCGAGGCCGCCGAGAGCGCGGGTCCGGCCCGCCCGCGGCGCCGTGCCGTGCGCAAGGCCACCGCGCCGACCGCGTCCGAGGAGACGGCCGTCGTGGTCGTCCCTTCGGCCGAGGCGGCACCAGTCGTCGAGGCGCCCGCCGCCGATGAGGCCGAGGTGCCGGACACCGAGGCGGCGGAGGCCGCTCCGGCCAAGAAGGCGACCGCTCGTAAGACGGCCAAGAAGGCCACGGCGAAGAAGGCCGCCGCCACCAAGAAGACGGCGGCGACCAAGTCGACGGCCGCGAAGAAGACGGCCGCGAAGAAGACGACGGCCAAGAAGGCGGCGAAGTCCACCGCGTCGAAGAAGACGGCGGCCGCGCAGCAGAGCGTGCCGGCGGTCTCGGCTTCGACGGAGGACTGACCCACGGCCTGAGGCGCGGCCCGACTTGCGGCCTGACCCACCCTCAGGCCCCCTGCGGAGCAACGGCGCGGGCATCCGGAACCCCGGGTGCCCGCGCCGTCGTATGCGCCCGGAACCGCGTACTCGCACGTCCCCGCGTCGCGTTGCGTTCACCGCGGGGATACTCTGTGTCTTGCCTGTGATCGACCGCACCCGACCCCCGGGTTTCTCTGTGGTAACGCTGGGGAAAATCGTTGGCCTCCTGCTGGTAACGTGCAGGTGTGGTCGCGGCCGTCAGAGACATGCACGCCGTGACCACAGCCGATGAGCACCTCCGGTCCCCGGACCGGGCGCGGCTGACTTCCCGCAAGGAACCCTCGGGGGGCGGGTCCTGTGTACAAGCCGTCCATCCGCCCACAGGCGTCGGTGGACAACAGGGAAGCGGCCGTGCCGAGCGTCGGTATGCCCCTTCTCGACCGCATGACGTGGCGCGCCTACAAGGTCGCCGTAGAGGAGGGGATGTCGATGACCGACGCCCAGGAGTTCATACCGGCCGCGAGACCCGTCATCGACGAGGAGGAGATCGAGGCCGCGGTACGCGTTCTGCGCAGCGGCCGGGTCGTCCAGGGCCCCGAGGTGGCCGCCTTCGAGGAGGAGTTCGCGGAGCTGGTCGACGGGCGCCACTGTGTCGCCGTCAACTCCGGCACCTCCGCGCTGCACCTCTCCCTGCTCGCCCTCGGTATCGGGCCGGGCGACGAGGTCGTCGTACCGTCGTTCTCCTTCGCCGCCTCCGCCAACGCGGTACGGCTGGTCGGCGCGGACGTCGTGTTCGCGGACATCGACGCCGACACCTTCTGTCTGGACCCGGCCGCGGTCGAGGCGGCGATCTCGCCGCGCACCGCCGCGATCATGCCGGTCCACCTCTACGGTCACCCCGCCGCCATGGACCAGCTCATGACGATCGCCGGGAAGCACGGCCTCGCCGTCGTCGAGGACGCCTGCCAGGCCCACGCAGCCGCCCTGAACGGCACCCCGGTCGGCGCCTTCGGTGCCGCGGGAACGTTCAGCTTCTACCCGACGAAGAACATGCACAGCCTCGAGGGCGGCATGATCTCCACCGGTGACGCCGAGGTCGCCCGCACCCTGCGCCTGCTGCGCAACCAGGGCATGGAGCAGCGCTACGCCAACGAGATCGTCGGCGCCAACGTGCGGATGACGGACGTCTCCGCCGCGATCGGCCGTGTGCAGCGCGGCAAGCTCCCCCGCTGGACCGAGCAGCGCATCGCCAACGCCGCGTACCTCACCGAGCACATCACCGCGCCGAACGTGGTCACGCCGAAGGTCGCCGAGGGCGCCCGGCACATCTACCACCAGTACACGGTGCGGGTCCTGGGCGACCGCGACGCCGCCATGGCCCGGCTCACCGAGGCCGGCGTCGGCAACGCGGTGTACTACCCGACCCCGATCCACCGGCTGAAGCCGTACTGGGAGCCGGACCAGAAGGCGGGCCGCACCTGGGACCTGCCCGAGACGGAGCGCGCCGCGGCCGAGGTCGTGTCGCTGCCGGTCCACCCGGCGCTGTCGGCGCAGGATCTGGAGCGGATCGTGGCCGCCGTGAACACCCTGGGGGAGCAGCTGTGAGCACCGGGAAGCCGCTGCGGGCCGGACTTGTCGGCCTCGGTTCCATGGGGCGCCACCACGCCCGGGTCCTGTCCGGCCTGGAGGGCGTCGACCTGCTCGGCGTCGTCGACCCGATGGGTGACAAGTTCGGCGCCGCCCAGGGCAAGCCGGTCCTGGACACCGTCGAGGAGCTCATCGCCCTCGGCATCGACTACGCGGTCGTGGCCTGCCCGACCCACCTCCACGAGGAGGTCGGTCTGCAGCTCGCCGAGGCCGGTGTGTGCGCGCTCATCGAGAAGCCGGTCGCGGAGACCGTCGACGGCGCCCGCCGTCTGGTCGAGGCGTTCGAGTCGCGCGGTCTGATGGCCGGCGTCGGCCACATCGAGCGCTGCAACCCGGCGCTGCGCTCGCTGCGCGCCCGCCTGGAGGCCGGCGAACTCGGCGACGTCTACCAGGTCGTCACCCGCCGTCAGGGCCCCTTCCCGCACCGCATAGCGGACGTCGGTGTGGTCAAGGACCTCGCCACCCACGACATCGACCTCACCGGCTGGGTGACCGGACGTGAGTACGTGTCCATCGCCGCGCACACCGTCTCCAAGAGCGGCCGGGTCCACGAGGACATGGTCTCCGCGGTCGGCCGCCTCGACGACGGCACCATGGTCAACCACCTGGTGAACTGGCTGAGCCCGCTCAAGGAGCGTTTCACCTCGGTCACCGGTGAGCGCGGCTGCTTCATCGCCGACACCCTCACCGCCGACCTGACGTTCCACTCCAACGCCGCCGTGACCACCGAGTGGGAGGCGCTTCAGGCGTTCCGCGGGGTGTCCGAGGGCGACATGATCCGGTACGCCATCCCCAAGCGCGAGCCGCTCCTGGTCGAGCACGAACTGTTCCGGGACGCCGTCCTCGGCAAGGAAGCCGACATCTGCACGCTGCGGCAGGGCATGCGTACGGTGGTGGTGGCGGCCGCCGTGCTGGAATCGGCGGCCGAGGGCAGGACCCTGCGCTTCGACGACATCCCCAGCGCGACCGTCTGACACCCGCCCCCAGGGTCACCGTCCCCGCTCGTCCCCGCCCGTCCCCGGTTCCACGCCGACCCCTGGAACCGGGGACGCCGAACTCCTGTCTTCCACCCGGAGGAACTCGCACATGGAATCCCCTGCCCGCCGACCGCGCCTCGCCGTGATCGTCGCCAACGGCATCACCGGCGACTCTCGCGTCCAGAAGACCGCTGTAGCGGCGGCGCGGGACGGCTGGGACGTCACCCTGATCGGCAGGAGCGACACCAAGCGCGTCCAGCGTTCGAGGATGGGGCCGATCGAGGTCGTCCGCGTGCCGGTGGGCACGGACTACCTGCGCGGGGCGAACACCCGTGCGAGCCGCCCGCTGCGCGCCACCGCCACCCAGTTCCACCTCCAGGACCAGGCGGCCCTCAACCGCTACACCGCGGCCTACCGGGCCTGGGTCCGGCAGAAGTCCGCGGAGAGCAGCTGGGCGGGGACCCCGCGCCGGATGTCCCTCAAGGCGGCGCTGCGGGCCCGCCGGTCCGTGCACCGGCTGCGCGTCAAGGCCTTCAAGTGGGAGCAGCGGCAGCGGCCCAAGGACCCGGACCCGGTGGGGGACTGGCGCCGCGACTGGCCGCAGGTGGTCGATCTCGACCTCGCCTTCGGACCGGTGATCGAGGAGATCGAGCCGGACGTCATCCACGCCAACGACGTGACGATGATCGCCACGGCCGCGCTGAGCGCCGCCCGGCTGCGCGCCCGGGGCCGCAAGTGCGCCTGGCTGTACGACGCGCACGAGTACATCAAGGGCGTGGAGTGGCCCAACGCCCGCCAGGGGTACGCGCTGCCCGCGGTGGAGGCCGAGTTCATCGGTCGCGCCGACGCGGTCGTCACCGTGTCCCCGCAGATGGCGGAGCTGCTGAGGAACGACCACAAGCTGAAGAAGGCGCCCCTGGTGGTGGGCAACTCGCCGGTCCGCGAGGTGATCGGCGGCGGCAGGTCCACCTCTTCGGTGCGGGAGGCCTGCGGTCTCGGCCCCGAGGTGCCGCTGATGGTCTACTCGGGCTGGATCGGCCGGGAGCGCGGCGTGGACGCCGTCATCGACGGCCTGCCGGACCTGCCCGGCTTCCATCTCGCGCTGGTCCACGGCCGGATGACGCCCCTCCTCGAGGAACTCCTGGCCCAGGCCGAGACCCTCGGGGTGCGCGACCGGGTCCATCTCGTGCCGTACGTGGCGCAGCACGAGGTCGCCGACTACCTCTCCTCCGCCGACCTCGGCCTCACCCCCTTCAAGCGCGTCCCCAACTGCGAGGTGTCGCTGCCGACGAAGGTCGCCGAGTACCTCCAGGCCGGACTGCCACTGGTCACCAGCGACGTGAAGGTGATCAAGGCGTACGTCGAGGAGCACGGCCTGGGCGAGGTGTGGACCTGGGACGACCCGAGGACGTTCGCCGACGCCGCCGCCCGCGCCATGGAGAACCGCGGCAAGCTCGCCGAGGCCATCACCGAGGACGTCCTCACCGATCTGTCGTGGGAGGCGCAGAGCGGCAAGCTGCTGGCGCTGTACCGCGAGCTGTCGAAGAAGACGCCGCCCGGCCCGCGCCCCGAGGTGTCCTGGACTGTCCAGGAGACCCCCGACGCGGTACGGACCGTGGAGGCCGACGCCGATGCCACGGACGGCGAGGGCAGGCCCACCTGGACGAAGCTCGGCGAGACCCGTGTGCGGCTGGGCCTCGGCCCGGCCAACTACGCCGGCCAGGGCGCCGCGTACGCCCAGGCGATCACGCGGATCAACCCGGACGTGTCCGCCGAGGTCGTGATGAACCGGCGCCCGGAGTCCTTCGACTATCCGGCGGACGTCTACGTCGACGCCACCCGGCTGCGGGAGCTGCCCGTCCAGTTCCAGCAGGTGGAGCGGATCGTCGGACGGTATACGCATCTGCTGGTCGACGCTTTCATGCCCGTCTTCGGCAACCTCAACGGCTCGTCCGTCGCCGGTGACCTCGACGCCCTGAAGCAGGCCCGGATCAAGGTGGCGCTGCTCGCCCACGGCAGCGACATCCGCCACCCCCGCAACCACAAGGCCCGCCACCCGTTCTCGCTGTTCCACGACGCCCCCGACGGCATCGAGGAGAAGCTGCAGGCCAAGGCCGAGCTGAACAAGCGGATCGCGATGGAGGCCGGGCTGCCGCTGTACGTCACCACCCCGGACCTGCTGGAGGACCTGCCGTCCGCGAAGTGGGCGCCGCTGGTGGTGGACGTGGCCGCGTGGGCCACCGACCGTCCGGTCCTCGAGCGCAAGCGCCCGCTGGTGCTGCACGCGCCGTCGAAGCGGTGGACCAAGGGCACCGACCGGATCGTCCCGGTGATGACCGAGCTGCACGACAAGGGCCTCATCGAGTTCCGGCTGGCCGAGGGCATCCCGTGGTCCGAGATGCGGGAACTGGTGCAGAGCTGCGACCTGGTACTCGACCAGTTCACCACCGGCAGCTACGGTACGTTCGCCGTCGAGGCGATGGCGGCGGGCAAGCCCGTCGTCGCCTACATCAGCGACGGCGTGAAGGCGGCGACGGACGGCGCGCTGCCCATCGTCGGCGCAACCCCCGACATCCTGCGCGAGGTCGTGGAGTCCCTGGTCGACGACCGTGAGGGCACGGCCCGGATCGGTCGGCAGTCCGTCGAGTTTGCCCGCATTTATCACGACGGAACCTGGACCGCGCAGGTTCTGAGCGATTTCCTGAAGTGACCGGTTCAGAAAGGCTGTTCATGGAAGCGCAGAGTGCCGACGCGCCCCGCCCCACCAAGGGCCGCGTCGTCATGCTGGTCGACAACAAGGTCGACGGCGACTCGCGGGTGCAGAAGGCCGCCGAGTCCGCCGCCGCCGCGGGCTGGGACGTGGTGCTGCTCGGCCTCGTCCGCTCCGGCAACGGCCGCTCCTGGAAGCTCGGTGACGCCGAGGTCCGGCTGCTGCCGCTGAAGACCCCGCTGGCGAAGCGGCACGCCGAGCGGCACCGCTCGCCGCTGCGCCGCCCGTTCGCCTACCCGCCGGGTCCGCTGGCCGCGTACCGCCGGCAGTGGGCGAAGGCCTGGCGGGCGGATGTGGCCACCCGCCGGGCGGCGCTGAGGGTGGCGCCCGCGGCGGTCGGCTCGCCGCTGTTCCGCACCGCGGAGAAGGCCCGCCTGGTGGTGGCAGGCCCGGTGTCGAAGTTCATGCAGAAGTGGATCGAGTTCCGCGCGGGCCAGAGCAGCCGGGCCCAGAAGGCCGGCCGCGCCCTGCGCGGACCGCTCGACCGCGCGTTCACCGCGTTCTGGAAGGCGGCCAAGGGCAAGCGCGCCTGGCGCCGCCTCGAACCGGTGCTGTGGGACTACGAGTTGACGTACGGCAAGGAGATCGATGCCCTCAAGCCCGATCTCATCCACGCCAACGACTTCCGGATGCTCGGCGTCGGCGCCCGCGCCGCCGTCCGCGCCCGTGCCAAGGGCCACAAGGTCAAACTGGTGTGGGACGCCCACGAGTTCCTGCCCGGCGTCCGCCCCTGGGAGGACAACGCCCACTGGATCCCCGGCAACACCGCGCACGAGAGCGAGTACGCCCCGTTCGCCGACGCCGTGGTCACCGTCTCGGAGGGCCTGGCCGACCTGCTGCGTGAGCGCCACGGCCTCACCGAGCAGCCCACCGTGGTCCTCAACGCCCCCGACAAGCCCGTCGAGCGGGACCCGGCGATCGAGGACGCGGAGCCGGAGCCGGACCTGCGCGAGCTGTGCGGCATCGGACCGGACGTCCCGCTGGTCGTCTACAGCGGCTCGCCCGGCCCGCAGCGCGGCCTCGGCGACCTGGTGGAGGCCCTGCCGAAGCTGGACGGCGTCCACATGGCGTTCGTGGTGCCCTCCCCGGCCGCCGGCTACATCCAGGGTCTGCTCGCCCGCGCCCAGGAACTCGGCGTCGGCGACCGGCTGCACGCCGTGCCGTACGTCAAGCACTGGCAGGTGGTGCGCTTCCTGTCCGCGGCGAACGTCGGCTGCATCCCGATCCACCACTGGCCGAACCACGAGATCGCCCTGATCACGAAGTTCTTCGAGTACTCGCACGCCCGGCTGCCGCTGGTGGTGAGCGATGTGAAGACCATGGCGGAGACCACCCGGGCCACGGGCCAGGGCGAGATCTGCCGGGCCGAGGACGTCGAGGACCTCGCGCGCGCGATCAAGACCGTGCTCGCCGACCCCGAGAAGTACCGCGCCGCGTACGACAAGCCGGGTCTGCTCGACACCTGGACCTGGGAGGCACAGGCCGAGGTCCTGGACGAGCTCTACACCCGCCTGGTCGCCAGAAGCCCGAAGGCGGCGTCATGACCAGAACCCCCGACGTCACCGTCGTCACCGCCGTCTACAACACCATGCCGTACGTCACGGAGTGCCTGAACTCGATCCTGGGGCAGAGCATCGGCCGTGACCGGCTGGAGATCGTCGCCGTCGACGACGGCTCCACCGACGACAGCGGCGCCGAACTGGACCGCTTCGCCGCCCTCCACCCGGACACCGTGAAGGTGATCCACCAGCCGAACTCCGGCGGCCCGGCCGCGCCCAGCAACCGTGCCCTGGACGTGGCCACCGGCCGTTACGTCTACTTCATCGGCTCCGACGACTACCTCGGCGAGGAAGCCCTGGAGCGCATGGTGAAGTGCGCCGACGAGAACGACTCGGACGTCGTCGTCGGCAAGATGGTCGGCACCAACGGCCGCTATGTGCACCAGGCGCTGTACAAGAAGAACGACCCGGACGTCAGCCTGTACGACTCGGCGCTGCCGTTCACCCTCGCCAACACCAAGCTGTTCCGGCGGGACATGGTCGAGAAGTACAAGCTGCGCTTCCCCGAGCATCTGCCCGTGGGCAGCGACCAGCCGTTCACCATCGAGGCGTGCGTACGCGCCCGGAAGATCTCGGTGGTGGCCGACTACACCTGCTACTACGCGGTCAAGCGCGGCGACGCCAGCAACATCACCTACCGCGCCGACCATCTGGCGCGGCTGCGGGCGGCGGCGGAGATCGTCGACTTCACGGCAGGTCTCGTCGAGGCGGGCCCGCGCCGGGACGCCCTGCTGCGCCGGCACTTCACCTGGGAGCTGGCCAAGCTGGTCCAGGACGACTTCCCGTCCCTGGACCGGGAGTTGCAGCGGCAGCTCTGCGCGGGCATCGGCCGGCTCGCCGACGCCTACTTCACCGACGGCATCCGGGACGCCATGGACGTCAAGCGCCGGGTGCGGATCGCGCTGGCGCACGCGGGCGCGATCGACGAGCTGGCCGAGGCGATCTCGTCGGAGAAGGAGCACGGAGCGCCCCCGTTCGTCGTCGACGGCGAGCGCGCCTTCGCCCGCTACCCCGGCTTCCGCGACCCGCGCATCGGGGTTCCCGACCGGGCCTACGAGCTGGTCGGGGAGGCCGTCCCCGGCCGTCTCGCCAAGGGCACCGAGCTGCTGGCCTCCGACTGGGAGCAGCAGGGCGAGGACCTCGCGTACACGGCGACCGTACGGGTGCCCGTCCTCGGAGATGTCGACGGCACCGCCTTGCGGCTGGTCAAGGGCGCGATGCCCAAGTCGGCGGACAAGGCCGGCGCGCGCCGGTTGAAGGCCGACCACCCACTCGCCCCCGTCGTGGGCGAGATGACGGTGGAGCCGGCCGAGGACGGCGCCGCCAGCGTGCTGCGCGCCCGGGTTCCGCTGAAGCTCGCCGACGCCAAGCGGGGCGTGCGCGTGTACCTGGACGTGGCCGGGTCGACGTACGAGATCCCCGTGCGCGGCAAGGGGCTGCCGATGCCGCTCGCCCGCCGGTGGGGCCGGGACGACGACCCGTACCGGGCGTCGGCACTGGTCAACCCCAAGGGACGCGTGGTGGTCGACACGGCCCGGATGTTTCCCCCGAAGTCGACTGTGGTCCGGCGGGCGCTGGGGGGCCTCGTCCGGAAACTGAAGTCGCGTACCAAGCCCGGTACCAAGTCACGTTCCACAAGGAAGAAGTAGCGACCCTCCATGAACATCTGTGTAGTAGCGCTCGGCAAGATCGGGCTCCCGCTGGCCGTGCAGTTCGCCTCCAAGGGCCACCGGGTCATCGGCGCGGACGTCAACGAGAAGGTCGTCGAGCTGGTCAACGCCGGCGTCGAGCCGTTCCCCGGTGAGCACGACCTGGACGTCAAGCTGAAGCAGGCCGTCGACGCCGGGCTGCTGAGCGCGACGACGGACACGGCGTCCGCGGTCGCCGAGTCCGAGGCCGTCGTCGTGGTCGTCCCGCTGTTCGTCGACGGCGACGGCGTCCCCGACTTCGGCTGGATGGACGCGGCGACGAAGGCCATCGCGCAGGGCCTCAGGCCCGGCACACTGGTCTCGTACGAGACGACGCTCCCGGTCGGCACCACCCGCACCCGCTGGGCGCCGATGCTCGCCGAGGGCTCCGGCCTGACCGCGGGCGAGGACTTCCACCTGGTGTTCTCCCCGGAGCGCGTGCTGACCGGCCGGGTCTTCGCCGACCTGCGCCGCTACCCCAAGCTGGTCGGCGGCGTCGACGAGGCGTCGAGCGCGCGGGGCGTGGAGTTCTACGAGCAGGTCCTCGACTTCGACGAGCGCGCCGACCTGCCGCGGCCGAACGGCGTCTGGGACCTGGGCACCGCCGAGGCCTCCGAGCTGGCCAAGCTGGCCGAGACGACGTACCGGGACGTCAACATCGGTCTGGCGAACCAGTTCGCGCGGTTCGCCGACAGCAACGGCATCGACGTCAAGAAGGTCATCGAGGCCTGCAACTCGCAGCCGTACAGCCACATCCACCAGCCGGGCATCGCCGTCGGCGGCCACTGCATCCCGATCTACCCGCGGATGTACCTGTGGAACGACCCGGCCGCGACCGTCGTGCGCTCGGCGCGCGAGGCGAACGCCGCGATGCCGGAGTACGCCGTCGACCTGCTCGCCGCCGCCTACGGCGACCTGACCGGCGTGGGTGTCCTGGTGCTGGGCGCGGCCTACCGCGGCGGGGTGAAGGAGACGGCCTTCTCCGGCGTCTTCCCGACCGTCGAGGCGCTGAAGGCGCGCGGCGCGGTGCCGTTCGTCTCCGACCCGCTGTACACGGCCGAGGAGCTGGCCGCGCACGGCCTGCCCCCGCACACCGGGGAGAAGGTCACCGCGGCGATCCTCCAGGCCGACCACGCCGAGTACCGCGCGCTGACCCCGGCGGACCTGCCGGACGTCACGGTCCTCGTCGACGGACGCCGTACGACGGACCCGGAGGCCTGGCAGGGTGTACGCCGGGTGGTCATCGGCGGCTGACACAGCCGGCGGGCGTACGATCCGGCCAACCCGGACCGGCCGTGTGTCACGCCCGCCGTGCCCGGGCTGTCCCTCGTCGTCGATCGGCACCGGACCTCGCGTCCGGTGCGGGAGCTGGAGCTACGCTGTGCCGGTTTCGCGGATTCCCGCTGAGCGGCTGGTCACCCCCGCCCGTTGGGTGAGTTCCCGGCTGGCCGGGGCGGGGGCGCCGTCCATGGCGGCCCGTCTGCTGAACGTCCTGGCCAAGTACGCGGGGGAGGCCAGACTCAAGGCCGACCTGCTGACGGACGCCGCGGAACTGGAGCTGTCCCACGGCCTCACCCCGCGTCGTCTGAGGGCGGCCTACGCGGCCGAACTCGCCTGCGCCGACGCGCTGCACAAGGAGGGGCAGAAGGCCGCCGCGATCGGGTCGGCGACCAAGGCCCTGCTGCTCGCCTTCCACCGGGTCCCGCACCTGGACGGGCTGGCCTCACCGCTCGCCGACGACCCCAAGGGCTTCACCGCCCCGCTCCACCGCAGCCGGGTGATGCGCGCGGCGGCCAAGCCGCGAGGCCGCAAGGAGCCGGCCGCGCCGCCACCGGACGGGCGCCCTCTCAGGCTCCTCGTCGTCCACCGGGCCAACGCCAACTTCCTGCCGCTCATCACCGAGCGCTACGAAGGGCATGCCGGTGTCGAGGTCCGCACCCTCGATCTGGCCACCGACCCGGAGCTGGCCCCGCTGGCCAAGGGACTGCGGCGGATGGTGGGACGCTTCGCCGGAAGCCAGGCCGCCTACGGCCGCGCGGTCGAGGAGGCGCTGCGCCCCCACTACGACTGGGCCGACACGGTCTTCGTCGACTGGTGCGCGGTCGGCGCGGCCTTCATGACCCTGGCCGACCCGGGCACCGCCCAGGTGATCGTCCGTCTGCACAGCTACGAGGCCTTCACCTACTGGCCGCAGATCATGGACTTCTCCCGGGTCGACGACCTGATATTCGTAGGTGACCATCTGCGCGACCTGGTCACGGCGGCCGTACCGCGGCTGACGGCCGACGGCGCCCCGCGGCTGCACGTGATCCACAACGCGATGGACCTCTCCGCCTACCGCCGCCCCAAGCGGCCCGACGCGCGCTTCACGCTCGGCCTGGTGGGCGTGGGCCAGGTCGCCAAGGACCCCCGCTGGGCGATCGAGGTGCTGCGGCTGCTGCGCGAGCACGACGACCGGTACCGGCTGCTGCTCGTCGGCGGGGGCCTCAAGCCCGACGCGGGGCCCGCGGTACGGGCCTACCACGACCGGCTCGAGCGCGACCTCGCCCGGCTGGAGCCCTCGGGCGCGGTGCGCCGGGTCGGACAGACCGACGACGTGCCCGGCGTCCTGGAGGAGATCGGGGTGATCCTCAGTTCCTCGGTCCGGGAGAGCTTCCACTGCGGGTTCGTCGAGGGCGCCGCCAGCGGTGCCGTCCCGGTCGCCCGCGACTGGCCGTTCTTCGCAGGCCGGGAGCACAGTGCCCGCAGCCTCTTCCCGGCGGAGTGGGTGACCGGTACCCCGCAGGAGGCCGCGCGGCGGGTGCTGGAGTGCACCGCGAGCGAGGAAGCCTGGCTGAAGGCGGGCCAGGCGGCCGCCGAACACGCACTCTCCGTCTGGGACTGGACCGTCGTACGAGACGGATTCGACCGGCTGCTGCTCGGCGGCCACAGGAAGGTTCAACCGTGAGTTACACCATCAAGCCCACCGCCCAGGTCGACGAGAGCGCCGAGCTGGGGGACGGGACCACCGTGTGGGAACTCGCCCAGGTCCGGGAGAAGGCCCGCCTCGGGACGGGCTGCGTCATCGGCCGGGGCGCCTACGTCGGGACGGGCGTGCGGATCGGCGACAACGTCAAGCTGCAGAACTACGCCCTGGTGTACGAGCCGGCCGAGCTCGGCGACGGTGTCTTCGTCGGCCCCGCCGTCGTCCTCACCAACGATCAGTACCCGCGCTCCGTGGACCCCGAGGGCAAGCTCAAGCGGGGCGGGGACTGGGAGGCCGTGGGCGTCAAGGTCGCCGAGGGCGCCTCGCTCGGTGCCCGTTCGGTGTGTGTCGCCCCGGTGCGCGTCGGCCGCTGGGCGCTGGTGGCGGCGGGCGCCGTCGTCACCAAGGACGTGCCCGACTTCGCGCTGGTGGCCGGTGTGCCGGCCCGCCGGATCGGCTGGGTGGGCCGGGCCGGGGTGCGGCTGGTCGAGCGCGAGGGCGAGCCGGGCGGGTGGGAGTGCCCGCAGACCGGGACCCGCTACGAGGAGCGCACCACGGGGGACACGACCGAGCTGGTGGAGCTGCCCACGGCGGAGAACCCGGGCAGCTGACGGTTCTCCATCCGTACGGACACACAGCGAGGACGACGACACATGTCCCAGACCGACCTCACGGTCCCGGTCCAGTCGGACGCGGGCGGCCCGGCGCCGGCCGCGCCCGCCCGGGGCTCCCGGCTCTACGCCCTGGACGCGCTGCGGGTGCTGGCCGCGCTCGCCGTGCTGGTCTTCCACTTCACCGGCGTGGACGCGGCGACCAAGGCCAACTGGGGGGCCAACCCCAAGGAGCTGTTCCCCTGGCTCTTCCCGGTCACCTCGTACGGCTCGTACGGAGTGCAGCTGTTCTTCATCATCAGCGGCTTCGTGATCTGCCTGTCCGCCTGGGACCGCACACCGGGCCAGTTCGTGCAGGCGCGTTTCCTGCGTCTCTTCCCCGCCTACTGGTTCTCGGTCGTGGTCGCCGTCCTGGTGTGGCGCGGCCTGCCCGACGGGACGCGCAAGGCGCCGAGTGTCAGTGAGTCGCTGACGAACCTCACGATGTTCCAGGTCCCGCTCTCCGCCCGGCACCTCGTCGGCGCCTACTGGACCCTGTGGGTGGAGCTCACCTTCTACCTGGTCTTCCTGGTCGTGCTCTGGAAGGGGCTGGACTACGCGCGCGTCTCCGTCTTCTGCTGGCTCTGGCTGCTCGCGAGCATCCTGGTGCAGAAGGACGACATCCCGCTCCTCGGGATCTTCGCCCAGCCGCTGAACACCGCACTCTTCGTCTCCGGTATTGCCATGTACCTGATGTACCGGTTCGGCCCGGATCTCAAGCTGTGGGGTCTGCTCGGGGCGAGCTGGCTGGTGATGCAGAGCGACCTCGTCCAGCACGCCGACCATCTGCGCCACGACAAGGGCATGGACCGCGACCCGTATGTAGCCCTCGCCCTGGTCACCGTCTTCTACCTGCTGGTTCTCGCCGTCGCTCTGCACAAGCTCGACCGGCTGAACTGGAAGTGGCTGTCCACGGCGGGCGCGCTGGTCTACCCGCTCTACCTCCTCCACGAGGAGCTGGGCTGGGCGATGATCCGCACGCTGTACGGGCACCTGGGCGCATGGGCCACGCTCGGCGCCACCACGGCCGCGCTGCTCGTCCTGTCGTGGCTGGTCCACCGCCTCGTGGAGAAGCCGTCGCAGAACTGGCTGCGCAAGGCCCTGGAGAAGGAGTCCCGGAAGCGCGCGGCGGCCGAGAGCTCCCACTCTGCCTGACCTCCGCAGGCCCCGCGCGCGGACCATATGAAGCTTTCATGGGTTGCACGTGGGGATCCTGTGACTCTTGTCACGCCCTGGGGCGGGAAATGCGAACGAGGCAGGTATTGCATGCGCACCTCAAGCAAAGAGAGCATCAAGGGGCTTTAGAGTTTCTTTAATTCACGGGGTGAGCCAAGGGTGGGAAAGACTTGGCGGCGCGGTGCTGCCGCTGTGTTAACTGGGACATTTCTGGCTTGCGGGCTCGGAGCCGGCGGCACGCCCGCCGCAGCGGCCGTGGCCTGCCCTTCGGGGGTGGAGTCGGACTTCAACGGGGACGGGGTCAGGGACACGGCGGTGGCCGATCCCGAGGCGACCGTCGACGGCGTGTCCAAGGCAGGTGCCGTCCATGTGGTGTACGGCGGCGGCAAGGGGAGCGTGACGCTCACTCAGGCCCTGGACAGCATTCCGGGTGCCCCTGAGACGGGCGACCGGTACGGCCACGCGCTGGCCGTCTACGACGCGGACCTCGACGGCTGCAGCGACCTGGTGGTCAGCACGCCGTACGAGTCCCTCGGCGCCGTGCCCGAGGCCGGATTCGTGCACGTCGTCTACGGCGCCACGACCGGACTGAACTCCGGCAAAGCCGTCAAGGAGCTCTACCAGGGCGGCGACAAGCCGCTGGGCGGCGGACCGGAGCCCGAGGACTGGGTCGGTTACTCCGTCGCGGCCGGGAAGACCTCCGCCGGCCAGCCCTTCCTGCTGATCGGCGTGCCCGGCGAGTCCATCGGCACCCTCGAGGACGCCGGCGGCTTCTACTACGTCAGCGGCACCGCCCAGACGGTCACCTTCACCCACCAGGACACCGAGACCGCCGGCGCCGTCTTCGGTGCGGCGGAGCAGGACGACCGCTTCGGCGCGTCGCTCGCCGCGACGCCCACTCATTTCGCCGTCGGCACGCCCGGCGAGTCCCTCGGCAACGGCGCGTTCGCCGGCGGCGTGGGCCTGTTCAGCCACGCGCTCACCTCCGGCTACCCCAAGCCGGTCAACGCACTCGGGCAGGACCAGGACGTGATCAGCGGAGCCCAGGAGCCCGGCGACCAGTTCGGCGCCTCGCTCGCCATGGTCCCGTACCGCGCGTCCGGAGCCACCACGACCACCGAGTCGCTGCTCGCGGTCGGTGTCCCCGGCGAGGACCTGCTGACGACCGTCGACGCCGGCGCCGTACAGGTGTTCCGGCTCACGGCGAGCGGCACCTTCACCGAGACCGCCTGGATCGACCAGAACACGGCCGACGTGGACCAGGAGGCCGAGCCCGGCGACTTCTACGGCAAGCAGCTCACGGCCGTCAACACCTCCCCGAACGCCACCTCGACGGCCACCACGACCCGGCTCGCGATCGGCGTGCCCGGCGAGGAGTCGTCCGAGGAGCACGCCGAGAAGGGCGGAGTGCAGATCGTCCCGATGGTCGGCGCGCCCGGCGCCTCCGACCAGTGGATCGACCCCGGTTACGGCACCCCGGGCACGCCCGCGCCGCGCATGCTCATGGGCCTCTCGCTGGCCGCCACGCCCTCCCTCCTGTATGTGGGCATGCCCTACGGTCCGGCCGGCGGCCACGCGGTCTACGGCTTCCCCTGGAACGTGACCTCCGGCGGAGCGCCCACCCAGACGATCAAGCCCGGCGAGAACGGGCTCCCCGCAACGGACGTCGCCTTCGGAGCGGCCGTCCGCTGACGATGCCGGACCGCCACCGGGTCTCGAACGCCCGGTGGCAGGGCCGACACACCACCAGAGACACACACGGGGAGGAAACCCATGTCCACATACGGACATGCGGCGGCGCAGCCCTGCGCCGGAACAGGCGGCAGACAGGTGCCGCCCACGGGGAAGGCCTGGCGGCGCGGTACCACCGGGACCCTGTCGGCGGTGCTGCTGGCACTGGGAACGGTGACCGGAGGAACACCGGCCGCGGCGGCGGTCGTCTGCACCGGCGGTACGCAGTCCGACTTCAACGGGGACGGAATCCGGGACACGGCCGTCGCCGACCCGCTGGCGACGGTGTCGGGCAAGGAGAAGGCCGGCGCGGTGCAGATCGTGCTCGGTGGCGGCAAGGGGGTGACCACGCTGTCGCAGGCCACCCCGAACGTCTCCGACTCCGCCGAGGCCGGCGACCAGTTCGGCTTCTCGCTCGCCGTGTACGACGCGAACCTCGACGGCTGCAGTGACATCGCCGTCGGCATTCCCTACGAGGACGTCGGCACGGTCCAGGACGCCGGTCTCGTGCACCTGATCTACGGTTCGCCGGCCGGCATCGGTCAGGGCACCCCCAGTCTCGGATTCCGGCAGGGTGCGGACGCCAACATGTCCAACACCCCCGAGGAGGACGACTGGGTCGGCTACGCGGTCGCCGCCGACGTCTCCACGACCGGCGTGCCCTTCCTCGTCATCGGGATTCCGGGCGAGGACAGTTCGGGTCTCACGGACATGGGCTTCGCGGCGTACGCCTACGGAGTGAACCCGTCCGTCGCCACGTTCCACCAGAACAGCCCCGGGGTGTGGGAGGACGCGGAGGCGTACGACCACTTCGGGTCCACGGTGGTCGCGACCGGCCGGTACATCGCGGTCGGCGCACCCGGCGAGAGCCTCGGCACGGTCGACTTCGCCGGCGGCATCCAGGTACTCAGGCCGTCTCTCAACGCGGACGGCATTCCCGACCCCCTCTTCGGCATGGGCCAGGGCCACACTCCGGGACCGGACACCGCCGCCCAGACCGACGACCGCTACGGCGCCGCCCTCGCGATGGCCCCCTACCGTCCGTCGGGCGCGGCGACCATCACGGACTCGCTGCTCGCCGTGGGTGTACCCGGCGAGGATCTCGGCACGACCGTCGACGCGGGCGCGGTGCACGTCTACCACGTCAAGGCCGACGGCACGGTGACCCTGCTCAACTGGATCGACCAGAACACCGACGGGGTCGAGGGCGAGGCCGAGGCCGGTGACTTCTTCGGCCAGCGGCTCACGGCGGTCAACACCACCACCAACGTGGTGAGTACGGCGGCCACGGTGCGCCTAGCCGTGGGCGTGCCCGGCGAGGAGTCGACGGAGGACGCCCCGGAGGCGGGCGGCGTCCAGGTCCTCCCGCTGATCGGAGCGCCCGGCGCCTCCGACGCGTGGCTCGAGCCGGGCAACGGCATCCCCTCCGGACCGGCACCCCGGACGTACGCGGGCCTCGGCCTGGGCGGCAGCCCCTCGCTGCTGTACGTGGGCGTCCCCTACGGCCCCGCCGAGGGCCGGGCGGTGCACGGCTACCCCTGGAACGTGACCACCGGCGGTGCGCCGACCCAGACGTTCAAGCCCGGTGAGGGCGGTATTCCCGCGGGCGGCGCCGCCTTCGGCGCGACCGTCCGATGACCGGACCCGAGACTGACATGAAGCAACGGGAGAGTGGACGCGTGTCCGCAGACAGACACAGACCGACTGCGCGTGCCGTGCTGGTGCGTGCCGCCGTCGCGGCCGCCGTCGCCGGCGCGGTGACGGCCGGCACCCTGGCCGTCCTGCCGGGCGGCGGCACCCCGACGGGCCCGGCCCCGGTGGCCGCCGACCAGCCGACGGTGACCGAGCAGCAGGCCCTGGCGGTGGCCAAGGACAGCGGCAAGAAGACCGAGGTCGTCGGGGCGCGCACCGAGCGCCGGGAGATCTTCGCCGAACCCGACGGCACCTTCACCGCCCGCGAGTACACCGAACCGGTGCGCACGGTCCAGGGCGGCAAGTGGGTCCCGGTCGACGCGACCCTCGTCAAGCGGTCCGACGGCAGCTGGGGCCCGAAGGCCGCCACCGTCGACCTCAGCTTCTCCGCCGGGCAGGCGGGCGAGCCGTTCGTGACGATGCAGCGGGCGGGCCGTGAGTTCGCCCTGACCTGGCCGTACGGGAAGCTGCCCGCGCCCAGCGTCGAGGGCGACACCGCCACCTACACCGACGCGCTGCCCGGCGTCGACCTGACCGTGCGCGCCGAGGCCGACGGCTTCGGCCACCTGCTCGTCGTCAAGACGCCCGAGGCGGCGGCGGACCCGAGGCTCGCCACCCTCGACCTCGGCATGGCCACGGACGGCCTGAAGGTCACGGAGGACTCCTCCGGCGCGATCCTCGCGGAGGACGCCGTCGTCGGCGGCACCGTCTTCGAGGCCGGCAAGCCCGCCATGTGGGACTCGGCGGCCGTGGCGGAGACCGCTACCAGGCAGCAGGGTCCCAAGGCGGTCGCGAAGGCGCTGAAGTCCGCGCCGGCCACTCCCAAGACCCCGAAGGCCGCCCTCGAAGGCCCGGGCGGCGGCGGCAAGGTCGCCCCGCTGGGCGTCGAACTGCGCAAGGGCAAGCTGCGCCTGGTCCCCGACCAGAAGCTGCTCAAGGGCACGGACACGGTCTTCCCGGTCGTCATCGACCCGATCCAGCGCACCACCTCGCGCACCGCGTGGACCGGCGTCATGTCGGGCATGCCGAGCGAGCAGGACTGGAAGTACTCGGGCAGCGCGGGCGTCGGCAAGTGCCCCACCGACTACAACCCGGTCTCCTGCAACGGCGTCGGCACCCGGCGCGTGATGTTCACGATGCCGCTCTCCTTCTACAAGGGGAAGCAGATCCTCGGCGCGACCTTCTCCGCCCGGGTCGAGCACATCTACAGCGCGTCCCCGACCGCTGAGCCCATCCAGCTCTACCGGATCGGCGGCCAGAACTACAACGTCACCTCGTCCAGTGACTGGTCCAACACCAAGGACGACTGGGCCGACTACCTCCAGACCGTCGACAAGGCGATCTCCCCGACCTCCTGCTCCAGCCAGGCCAACCTGCACTTCGAGAGCGGTGCGAGCGGCGAGCTGACCAGCGAGATCAAGACGGCTGCCGCAGGCGGCTGGAACTCGATGACGCTGGGCCTGCGCGCGGCCGACGAGTCCCGCTTCGCCGAGTGGAAGCGGATCTGCGGAAACGCGTATCTGTCTGTCTCGTACAACAACCTGCCCCGGCAGATCAAGACGTCCGACATGTCCACCGACCCCGGTGGCGTGTGCAAGTGGGGCACGAGTCGTCCCTACGTCGATACTCCGCCGAAGCTGCGGGCCGTCGCGAGCGACCCCGACCACGGCAACGGCCAGACCGACAAGGTGAAGGTCGAGTTCAAGATCGAGTGGGGCGGGACCACCCCGGGTTCGTACACCTATACGACCAAGGACGCGCTCTCCCCGACCGCCAACACCAAGTTCGAGCACACAGTCAAGTCGTCCATCCCGCAGAACACCGTCATCTACTGGAGCGCACGCGCCAACGACGGTGATGGCAACGGGCCGTGGAGCTCGGACGGGGACCCAGCCCAGCGCTGCGAGTTCATCTACGACAAGACGTGGCCGGGCAAGCCGAACGTGCTGTCCAAGCAGTACCCGTCCGACACCGTCTACCACGACGGCGTGGGCACCTACGGCACCTTCACCTTCTCGCCCAACCCGAACGACGCCATCCCGGACACCGACGTCGTCAAGTACCAGTACTCCTTCGACGGCGCCGCGCTGACCACCCTCACCCCGACCACCGGAGGCGGCTCGGTCTCCGCGCAGTGGGTACCGACCCGGGCCGGACGGCATGTGCTCGAGGTGATCGCCATCGACAAGGCGACGCACGCCGCCAGCAACTCGTACGACTTCCTGGTGGCCGAGGGCCGGCCGGTCGTCGGCCAGTGGAACCTCGCCGACGAGGCCGGCGGCGAAGCCCACGACGAGAGCGGCGAGTACTCGGCGACCGCCGGCAGCGCCGTTGCCTTCGGCGTGGACGGCCCCGGCGGGAAGGCCGACAAGGCCGCCCACTTCGACGGCACCGCCGAGTCCTACCTCGACGCCAACGAGACCGTGCTCGACTCCGCCAAGAGCTTCAGCGTCAGCGCCTGGGTCCGCCCCACCGCGCTCGACAGGAACATGACGGTGATCAGCCAGGACGGTACCGGCGAGCCCGGCTTCACCCTCGGCTACGACGCGTCCGCGCAGACCTGGAAGTTCTCCGTCCCGGTCAACGACGTGGACTCGCTCGGCGAGTGGAAGGCCGTCTCCACCGGAATCTCCGTGGTCAAGGACCAGTGGGTGCTGTTGACCGGCGTGTACGACGCGCAGAAGACCGGCGGCCCGCAGCTCCAGCTCTACATCAACAAGGACCTGAAGGCGTCCACCGCCCGCCGCTCCGTCTGGAAGTCGTACGGTCCGCTGCAGATCGGGCGGGCCACTGCCAAGAGCGGCTACAACGACAACTTCACGGGTGACCTCGCCGAGGTCCGCGTCTTCGACCGCGTCGTCTCGGCGACCGAGGTCTCCGAGCTGATGACCGTCAAGCCGGCCCGCAAGGGCTACTGGCAGCTCGACGACGCCAGCAGCGGCGCCTCCGTCGAGACCGGCGGCGGCCAGGCGCTCACCCTGGCGGGCAACGCCACGATCTACAGGCCAGCCGACGTGTTCGACAACGCCGCCCTGGTCGGTGACGGCAATCTGGTGCTGGACGGCGAAGGGGACTACGCGTCCACCGCGACCGCTCCGGTCACGGGCAACAGCAGCTTCACCGTGACCGCCCGCGCCCAGCTCAGCTCGCTGGACGCGGAGAAGTCGCAGACGGTGCTGTCCCTGCCGGGTGCCAACGCCAACCGCGTCCAGGTCCGTTACCAGGCCGCGACGCGGCAGTGGGAACTCGCGGTCGCCAAGTCGGACGTGGCCGCCCCCGAGGTCGTCACCTTCACCGACGACCACGAACTGCCCGACACGGGCGGCTCCGGCCAGCACCTGGCGGTGGTCTACGACGCCTTCGCCAACTCCGTCCGCCTGTACGTGGAGGGCCAGCTGGTCGCCGGCGCCTACGGCACGGACGACACCCTGTGGTCCGCCACCGGCGGCCTCCAGGTGGGCCGTTCGATGCGCGGCGCCAGCGAGTACTTCGCCGGCGCGATCGACGAGGTCCGCGTCTACAGCGGTGCGGCCGACCAGATCGCGGTGCAGCTGATGTCCGGTCTGACGGCGACCCCCGACATGTGACGGGTCGTCACTTCCTGGCTGTGCCGGGCCTGTCACGGCCCGGCACAGCCTCCTCGCCATGACTTTCTCCTTCGATCAGGGAGTTGTCCGATGTTTCTGCGTGGCCGCTCACTGAGCCGCCGCATGCCCAGACCGACGGTCGTCGCGACAGTGCTCGGGCTCACGCTCGCGCTGTCCGCGTCGTCGGTCCAGGCATTGGCGCTCGACGACGGCGACCGGGGCCGCACCAGCCGCCCCGGCGTCCAGGACGACGGGGATCCCGCCAAGGGGTCCGACGCCAAGTCCACGTCCCGCCCTTCCGATCCGGCACGCAAGGCCGCGGTCAAGGGCCTCGACAAGCCGGTGTGGCCCAGGCAGGGCGGCGCCGAGGTGAAACTGGGAGCCACCGCGGAAGCGGGCGGCCTGCCGGTCAGGATCGGCAAGGCGAAGGCGAAGGCCGCGAAGGCCGCCGACAAGGTGCGCGTCGACGTACTCGACCCCCAGCGCGCCGCCGAGCTCGGCGCCGGAGTCCTCTTGGGCGTCGAGCGCGCCGACGGTGAGAAAAAGACCGCCAAGGTCCGCCTGACGGTCGACTATTCGGAGTTCGCCGAGGGCTTCGGCGGCTCCTACGCCTCACGGCTCCAGCTGGTCCAGCTCCCTGCGTGTGCCACCGTCGCCACGCCGGGCAGCAAGGCGTGCCCGGAGCAGCCCAAGGCGCTGCCGACGGTGAACGACGTGGAGGCGGGCACCGTCTCCGCCGACGTTACGGCCGGGCCGGCTGCGGCCGACGGCGTCTCCACGATGGCGGCCGACGCGGCGTCCCTGGTAGCGGTGGCGGCGGGTCCGTCCAGCGCGCAGGGCACCTACAAGGCGACCGCCCTCGCCCCCTCGGCGAGTTGGAGTGTGGCTCCCTCGTCCGGTGGGTTCAGCTGGAACTATCCGCTGAACTCAGTCCCGACGCCGGGCGGTCTGACCCCCACGGTGGGTCTCGGCTACTCGTCCCAGTCGGCGGACGGCCGCACCTCGGCCACGAACAACCAGGGTTCGTGGATAGGTGAGGGCTTCTCCTACGACCCCGGTTACATCGAGCGTCGTTACAAGCCCTGTTCCGAGGACGGTCACGACAGTTCCGGTGAGCAGTGCTGGGCGTTCGAGAACGCCACGATCATGCTCGATGGTTCGTCCGGTGAGCTGGTCCAGGACGACACCACGGGCAAGTGGCACATGTCGTCCGACGACGGTGCCAAGGTCGAGCGGCTGACGGGCGCCACGAACGGCGACGACGGCAGTGCCGATGACAAGGGCGAGCACTGGAAGATCACTACTTCGGAGGGCACGGAGTACGTCTTCGGTCTGAACCGGCTGCCGGGCTGGGCCACGGGCAACGAGGAGACCAACTCGGTCTGGACGGCGCCGGTCTTCGGCGACGACACGGGTGAGCCCTGCTACAACGCAACGTTCACCAGCGCGTACTGCCAGCAGGCATGGCGCTGGAGCCTGGACTACGTCAAGGACACCCACGGCAACGTGATGTCCTACTTCTACGACCGCGAGACCAACTACTACGCGCTCAACGGCAAGACGGACGTCAACGGCACCGCGTACCACCGCGGCGGCTGGCTGAAGCGTGTCGACTACGGTCAGCGGGACGGCAGTGTCTACGCGGCGAAGGCTCCGGCCCGGGTCGTGTTCAACACCGCCGAACGCTGCCTGGTGACATCCGACTTCGACTGTGCGGAGAGCAAGCGCACGAAGGCGAATGCCTCCCACTGGCCGGATGTCCCGGTCGACCAGGAGTGCAAGTCCGCCACCAAGTGCACCTCGCCCGTGCAGACCTTCTTCACCACCAAGCGCCTGGCGTCGGTCGTCACGCAGATGCGCAAGGACGCCACCACCTACCAGGACGTGGACGCCTGGACCTTCACCCACCTGTTCACCGACAACGGCGACGACTCCAAGACGCTGTGGCTGTCGAAGATCGAGCACGAGGGACGGGTCGGCACCGCCGCGAAGCTGCCCGCGGTCGAACTGTTCGGTGAGCAGCTGGCGAACCGTGTCGACGCGATCGGCGACAACATCGCCCCGTTCCACCGCTTCCGCCTCTCGATGGTGCTCAGCGAGACGGGCGCGCAGCTCGACGTCACCTACGCGCCGACCGACTGCGCGAAGGCCTCTCTGCCGAAGCCGGGTGAGTCGACGAAGCGCTGCTACCCGGTGAAGTGGGCGCCGCCCGGGTACACCGAGCCGATCACGGACTGGTTCCACAAGTACGTGGTGTCGGCGGTCATCGAGACCGACCGCACCGGCGGCAGCGACGGCATGGTCACCCGCTACGACTACCAGGGTGACGCGGCCTGGCGTAAGGCGAAGCCGGACGGCATCACCGACGCCAAGTACCTGACCTGGGGCGGCTGGCAGGGCTACGGCAAGGTCAAGGTCACCAGCGGCAGTGCCGACAAGCAGACCACCCGGGTCGACTACACGTACCTGCAGGGCATGGACGGCGACAAGGACGCCGACGGCAACACCCGCTCGGTGACGGTCAAGGACTCCACCGGCGCCTCCTACACGGACTCCGAGGAGTTCACGGGCCACCAGTTGGAGGCCGCCACCTACGACGGTGCCAAGCTGGTCGGCAGGACGATCGACACCCCGTGGAAGCACTACACGGCGACCCAGACCAGGAGCTGGGGCACCACCAACGCGGCGATCGTACGTACCCAGACCGGTCGTGGCTTCAGTCTGAAGTCCGACGGCACCTGGCGCGAGACGAAGTCCACGACGACGTACGACACGGCGAACGGCACCGGCCGCGTCCTGACCGTCGACGACCAGGGCGACGTGTCCACCACGAAGGACGACACCTGCACCCGCACCACCTACGCGGACAGCACGGCGAAGAACATCCTCTCGCTGCCCGCCCGCAGCGAGAGCGTGTCGGTCAAGTGCGCGACGACACCCGACCGCAAGACACAGGTTCTGGCGGACGAGCGCACGTCCTACGACAGCGGCGCGTTCGGCGCGGCGCCCACGAAGGGTGACGCGACAAAGACCGAGCGGCTGACGTCGCACGACGGCACCACGGCGACCTACCAGGTCACCGGCGCCACGACCTACGACGATTTCGGCCGTCCGAAGTCCCAGCAGGACGCGAAGCAGTTCGGGACATCGGACCTGACGAAGACCGTCTACACCGAGACCAACGGGCTGCTGTCGAAGACGGTCCTCACCAACGCGGTCGGCCACATCACCACGACCGACTTCGCCCCCGCCTGGGGCATGTCGACCGGACAGACCGACCCGAACGGCAAGCGGACGGACCTCGCCTACGACGCGCTGGGCCGGTTGACCTCGGTGTGGCTGGCGGACCGGGCCTCGACCCAGACGCCGAGCATCAAGTACTCGTACAACGTCCGCAAGGACAAGGTCACCGCGATCAAGACGGAGAAGATCGAGAACGACGGCTCCTACGGCGCCGAGTACCAGCTGTACGACAGCATGCTCAGGGCCCGCCAGATTCAGACCGAGGGCCCGGACGGCACCCGCATGGTCGCCGACACCTGGTACGACGCCACCGGGAACGTCAGGAAGACCAACTCGACCTACAACGCGGATGGCGCGGCCGAGGGCGAGCTGCTGCTGGTGAGCAACGGTCAGGTCGGTGCGCAGAGCCTGCTGGAGTACGACGGCCTTGGCCGGACGACCGCCGAGATCTTCGCGGTCTCGGGTGCCGAGCAGTGGCGTACGAAAACCACCTATGACGGCGAGCTGACGCACGTCGACCCGCCGGTCGGTGGCGTTCCCACGACGTCCGTCACGGACGGTCAGGGCAATGTCTCCGAGATCCGCCATTACCAGGGCGCCTCGCCGGGTGTGGGCGTGCCGTACGACTCGACGAAGTACACGTACAACGTGGCCGGTCTGCTGGAGACGGTCACCGACGCCAAGAACAACGTGTGGCGCTACGAGTACGACCAGCTGGGCCGCAAGAAGAAGTCGATCGACCCCGACGCGGGGACCTCGCGTACCGAGTACGACGAACTGGACCGGCCGGTCGTGTCGTACGACGGCCGAAACAAGAAGACCTCCACGGTCTACGACAAGCTCGGGCGTGTCCTCACGACCTGGCAGGGTGACGCCGGTACCGGCACGAAGCTGAGCGAGACGAGGTACGACAAGGCGGGCTGGCTGGGCCACGCTTACGGCTTCCTCAGCTACATCTCGCCGACGGAGTACTTCGCCACGGCCGTCCAGTCGATGGACGAGTTCTACCGCCCGCTGCAGACCGCCTACCAGGTCCCGGCCTCACAAGGTGACCTGGCCGGAACGTACGCCTTCACCACCACGTACAACCGGGACGGAACGGTCCGGACCACCGGCATGCCCGCCATCGGCGACCTGCCGGCGGAGGCGGTCACCTACACGTACGACTCGCTGCAGCGTCCGACGACGATGACGGGCACGGCCAACTCGTACGTCACCGACACCGTCTACTCCAGGACCAGTCAGCTCCAGCAGCTCGAGCTGTCCACGGGCAGTGGCAAGAAGGTCTGGCAGACCTTCAGCTATGAGAAGGGAACCGACCGGCTGACCCGGTCGCTGGTCGACGTCTACGGCGCGACCGCCCCGGCGAAGGACTCGAACTACTCCTACGACCAGGCGGGCAACGTCCTGTCCATCGCGGACACCGCGAACTCCGCCTCGCCGGACCTGCAGTGCTTCGCCTACGACAGCCGGCAGCGACTGCAGGACGCCTGGACCCCGTCGGCCACCGCCACGACCGCGGCCGGCTCCGGAACCCGCGGCTCCACCACGCCGGTGGACGGCACCGGACCCTCGGCGTGCACCTCCGCCGCCGGTTCGAGCGCACTCGGCGGTCCGGCCCCGTACTGGAAGTCGTACGAGACCGACGCCATCGGCAACCGCACCACCGAGACCAACCACGACACCGCGCTCAACGCGACGAACAACATCACCCGCACCTACGAGTACGGCGGCGCGGGCGCCCTCGGTGACGGACCGCACCAGGTCACCAAGGTCACCGAGAAGACCCCGACCGGGCAGCGGCAGTCGTCGTACGAATACGACGACTCCGGGAACACCACCAAGCGCACCATCGGTGGCGACGCACAGGCCCTCCTCTGGAACGACCAGGGCAAGGTCAACGAGGTCACCGAGGCGAACGGCTCGAAGACCAGCTACCTGTACGACGCTTCCGGCAACCGCCTCGTGCGCAAGGACCCCTCCGGCACGACCGTCTACCTGCCGGGCACCGAGCTGAAGCTGTCGGCCGACGGCACCAAGAAGGAGGCCACCCGCTACTACGCGTACGGCGGTCAGACCGTCGCGGTCCGCACCGCCGCGAAACTCTCCTTCACAGCTGCCGATCACCACGGCACGGGCGAACTCGCGATCGATTCCGCCACCGGGGTGATCTCCCAGCGGCGCTTCGACCCCTACGGTGTGGAGCGCGGCCAGAAGCTCGGTCCCTGGTCGGGGGAAAAGGGCTTTGTCGGCGGCACGATCGACGCCACGACCGGCCTGACCCACCTGGGGGCGCGGGAGTACGACTCGGCGATCGGCAAGTTCATCTCCGTCGACCCGATCATCGACTACACCAGACCGGACCAGATCAACGGCTACGCGTACGCCGACAACACCCCGGTGACCCTGTCCGACCCGTCGGGACTGGAGAGCTGCTACCCGGTCTACTGCTCGGCCTACTCGGGCACCTACAAGAAGGAGACCGGCAACAAGGCCGTCGACGACGCGCAGTCGGATGCTGACGCGGCCTCCGCCGACGTGGCGTCGGCGCAGGCGCAGCAGTCCTCCGCCAAGCAGCGCATGAAGTCAGCCGGCAAGGCGCTGGTCAAGATCGCCCGGGACATCCTGGGTGTGGACGCGGCCCTGGACTGCATCTCCTCCGGCGACGTCGGAGCCTGCGGCGAAACCCTGCTCAACATCGCGGGCAGCTTCGCGGGCGGCCTGGCCGGCAAGATCATGGCCAAGTACGGGGTGCCGTGGAAGTGGGCCAAGGGGCTCAAGCTCGTCAAACGTGTCGTCGGGCTGGTCAAGGACCTGATCGGCGGCGCGAAGGGCTACTTCAAGGCGAGCAAGGCGCTGGGCAAGGCGAGAGCGGGGCTGACCAAGGCCACGGAGAAACTGGCCCAGGCCAGGGAGAAGGCCGCGGCTGCGGTCACGAAGAGCAAGACGCCGGATCCTGAGTGCCACAGCTTCCTGCCAGGCACGAAGGTGCTGCTTGCCGACGGCAGTACGAAGTCCATCGAGAAGGTCACACTCGGCGACAAGGTCGTCACCACCGACTCGAAGACCGGTAAGACCACGGTCCGCGAAGTCGCGGGCACCATCGTGACCGAGGACGACAAGAGCTTCTCCGACCTTGCGGTGAAGACGGCGAAGGGCAAGGTACAAGCTCTCATCGCCACGACCACGCACCCCTTCTGGGTGGAATCCGAGCATGCGTGGATCAAGGCCGGCGATCTCGAACCCGGCATGAAGCTGCGCACCCCGTTGGGCGACAAGGTCGAGATCACGGCCAACCGCCACTTCGACAAGCGGCAGCGCACGCACGACCTGACGATCAGCGGGATCCACGCGTACTACGTGCTGGCGGGTGCCACGCCGGTCCTGGTCCACAACTGCCCTGCTGGTGGCGGCGGTGGCGGTGGCTTCCTCAGTAAGCTCTTCGGCGGCGGGAAGAAGTCGGCGGCGCAAACGGCCGACGATGCCATGCGGGCCAAGAGGGTTCCCATGAAGCTCGGTGACCTGCGGGACATCGAACTGCCCGACTACGGGGACGCCACCAAGGTGCGGGACGTCGGCGGCATGAGCGACGACCGGCTTCTGGAAGCGATCAACGATCCCGACGAACTCGGCGGAAGTGTCATCCTCGGCGACGGCGAAGTAATCAACGGAAACCATCGACTGGGCGAGGCCTTGCGGCGTATGGATAATCCGCACTATCCCGGTATCACGCCGGATACCGAGATATTGGCTGTCCCTTAGGGACTCTGGGCAGAAATCGCCCTGGAAGTCTGGAAATGAGGTATGCGATGCCCAATCTGAAGGGGTGGTTCGCGGGCTCGAGGCTCGTCCAGTCCTGGCTGGGGTGGCCCGTGCCTGCCGCCGTCAGGCTGGCGTCGCTTCCTCAGCTGCGTGAACTCGTGGCCGCGGCGAACGCGCGCGGCTACAGCAGAAAGGCGCAGGGCCTGGATCTGGAGGCGGGGAAGACGTTTGCGGTCGTCCCCTACCTCCAGGAGTCGTCTCCCGAGGAGAGCTGGATGTGCCTGATTGTCGCTCTCGCCCACTCCATGGTTCTGGAGCCGGGAGTCAGGCCTGAATGTGAATTCGGGAGGCTCGACATCGCGACAGCGGACCTGGAGAAACTTCCCGTGGCCACCCCCGGAGAAAGAGATCAACTGCTCCACTGGATGGCCTGGGAGGCGTACAGGGGCCGCGACTGACGCAGGCCGTACGGGGCCCGGTTTGACCCCTCAAGCCGGGCCCCGTAGCCTTGACCCTCGGCGTGTCGGATGGCATGCCACATCCCTGTAAACCCTCTTCCTTCCGGGTACCGGTACCTCGGTGGTCGGGAGAGGCCGTCCGTGTTCGTTCCCGGGCGGCTGGACTGCGGGGATGCCGTCCCAGAGCGAGAGAGTGAGATCAGCGTGTACGCCATCGTGCGCAGCGGTGGTCGCCAGCACAAGGTTGCTGTCGGCGACATCGTTGAGGTTGACAAGATTTCCACTGCCAAGGTTGGCGACACGGTCGAGCTCTCGACCCTGCTCGTTGTCGACGGCGACGCTGTGACCAGCGACCCGTGGGTGCTGGCCGGCATCAAGGTCCAGGCCGAGATCGTGGACCACCACAAGGGCGTCAAGATCGACATCCTTCGCTACAAGAACAAGACCGGCTACCGCCGTCGTCAGGGCCACCGCCAGCAGTACACGGCGATCAAGGTCACTGAGATCCCCGCGGCTGCGAAGTAAGGGACTGAGGAGACATGGCACACAAGAAGGGCGCATCGTCCACCCGGAACGGTCGCGACTCCAATGCCCAGCGGCTCGGCGTGAAGCGCTTCGGCGGTCAGGTCGTCAACGCGGGTGAGATCCTGGTCCGCCAGCGTGGCACGCACTTCCACCCCGGCGCCGGCGTCGGCCGTGGCGGCGACGACACGCTGTTCGCGCTGCAGGCCGGTTCGGTGCAGTTCGGCACCCACCGCGGCCGCAAGGTCGTGAACATCGTTCCGGTCGCCTGATCTCAGGTACAGACCGAACACTTCGCGAGGCGGACCTCACTTCCCTTCCGGGAAGGCGGGTCCGCCTTTCGCGTGTTATGCAGGCAACACCCTTTACGTCTTTGGAGGCACCCCACCATGACCACCTTCGTGGACCGCGTCGAACTGCATGTCGCCGCGGGTAACGGAGGTCACGGCTGTGCCTCCGTCCACCGGGAGAAGTTCAAGCCGCTCGGCGGACCCGACGGCGGCAACGGCGGACGCGGCGGCGACGTGATCCTCACCGTCGACCAGTCCGTCACCACGCTCCTCGAGTACCACCACTCCCCGCACCGCAAGGCCACCAACGGCAAGCCGGGCGAGGGCGGCAACCGGTCGGGCAAGGAGGGCCAGGACCTGGTCCTGCCCGTGCCGGACGGCACCGTCGTCCTCGACCGCGCGGGCAACGTCGTCGCCGACCTGGTCGGACAGGGCACCTCCTTCATCGCCGCCCAGGGCGGTCGCGGCGGCCTGGGCAACGCCGCCCTCGCCTCCGCCCGCCGCAAGGCGCCCGGATTCGCGCTGCTCGGTGAGCCGGGGGACCTGCGGGACGTCGTACTGGAGCTGAAGACCGTCGCGGACGTGGCGCTGGTGGGGTACCCGAGCGCCGGGAAGTCCTCCCTGATCTCCGTGCTCTCCGCCGCCAAGCCGAAGATCGCCGACTACCCGTTCACCACCCTCGTGCCGAACCTCGGCGTGGTGACCGCCGGATCGACCGTCTACACCATCGCCGACGTGCCGGGCCTCATCCCGGGCGCCAGCCAGGGCAAGGGCCTCGGCCTGGAGTTCCTGCGGCACGTGGAGCGGTGCAGCGTGCTGGTCCATGTCCTGGACACGGCGACCCTGGAGTCCGACCGCGACCCGGTCTCCGACCTCGACATCATCGAGGAGGAGCTGCGGCAGTACGGCGGGCTCGGCAACCGGCCCCGGCTCGTCGTCCTGAACAAGATCGACGTACCGGACGGCAAGGACCTCGCGGAGCTGGTGCGCCCCGATCTGGAGGCGCGCGGCTACCGCGTCTTCGAGGTGTCCGCCGTCGCCCACCTCGGGCTCAAGGAGCTGTCCTTCGCGCTCGCCGAGCTGGTGGGGCAGGCGCGGGCGGCCAAGCCCACGGAGGAGGCGACGCGGATCGTCATCCGGCCCAAGGCCGTGGACGACGCCGGTTTCACCGTCGTACTGGAGGAGGACGGGCTGTACCGCGTTCGCGGCGAGAAGCCCGAACGCTGGGTGCGGCAGACCGACTTCAGCAACGACGAGGCCGTCGGATACCTGGCCGACCGGCTCAACCGCCTCGGTGTGGAAGAGCAGTTGATGAAGGCGGGCGCCCGCTCCGGCGACGGCGTCGCGATCGGGCCCGAGGACAATGCGGTCGTCTTCGACTGGGAGCCGTCCGTGATGGCCGGTGCGGAGATGCTCGGCCGCCGTGGCGAGGACCACCGCCTGGACGAGCCGCGTCCCGCGACCCAGCGCCGCCGGGACCGGCAGGCCGAACGGGACGAGGCGACAGAGGAGTTCGAGGGCTTCAAGCCCTTCTGACCACCTCACGAACGGACCCGTCGCGGCAGCCCCGCGACGGGTTCTTCGTTGTCCCTCTGCTTGTCATGTATACGCGACTCTCTGTTCAGCAGGCTGACTAGCTGGCCATGCCACCTTTCTTGCGTCAAGACGCTTGCGACGCAAGGGAGTTCCCCCCATGGCTGCCGGAACCGACCGAGCCGCTTCCCCCGACCGCCGTCGTCTCCTCACCGCCGGTGCCGCCCTGGCCGGCGCCGCCGCGTCCGCCCAGCTGTGGCTGCCCACCTCCGCCCAGGCCGCCCAAGCCGCCCTGCCCGACGGGCTGTTCAAGCTCGGCGTGGCCTCCGGCGACCCGCTGCCCGAGGGAATCGTGCTGTGGACGCGCCTCGCCCCGGACCCGCTGCACGGTGGCGGGATGCCGAAGCGGAACGTCACGGTGCAGTGGGAGATCTCGCCCGACTCCCGCTTCGCCTCCTCCGTACGCCGGGGCACCGCCACCGCCCGGCCCGAGTACGGGCACAGCGTTCACGTCGATGTACGAGGGCTGAAGCCGGGCCGGGTCTACTGGTACCGCTTCCGGGCCGGCGGGCAGCTCTCCCCGGTCGGCCGCACCCGTACCGCGCCCCATCCCCTCAGCTCCAACAGCTCGCTGCGCGTCGCGCTCGCCTCCTGCCAGAACTGGCAGCAGGGCCACTTCACGCCGTACGCCGACATGGCGGCCCAGGACCCGGACGTCGTCCTCTTCGTCGGCGACTACATCTACGAGTCGGGGCCCGTCACGACGGGCGTCCGCAAGCACGAGGGGAACGGTGAGCCGTACACGCTCACCCAGTACCGCAACCGGTACGCGCAGTACCGCAGCGACCCCGATCTGAAGCGGATGCACGCCCGCGCGCCCTGGGTGGTCACCTTCGACGACCACGAGGTGGACAACGACTTCGCCGGGGAGGTGCCGCAGGACCCCGACAAGCAGTCGCACGCCGCGTTCGTGGCCCGGCTGACCGCCGCCTACCAGGCGTACTACGAGCACATGCCGGTCCGCGCGAGCGCGGTCCCGAACGGGCCGCACATCCGGATGTACCGCAGCCTCCAGTTCGGCCGGCTCGCCAGGCTCAACGTGCTGGACACCCGGCAGTACCGCACCGACCAGGCCACCACCCAGGCCGGCGCCCAGGACCCGGCGAACACCATGCTCGGTGCCGCGCAGAAGCAGTGGCTGCTGAAGTCGCTGCACAACTCCCCGACCCGCTGGAACCTGGTCGCCTCGCAGATCATGATGGCGGAGACCGACCTGCTGCGCGGCTCGGGCGAGCTCTGGTACTACGACGCCTGGGACGGCTACCAGGCCGAACGCAACGCGCTGATGGGCGAGCTGGCCTCCGTGCGCAACCCGGTCGTGCTCAGCGGGGACCGGCATCTGACGATGATCAGCGATCTGAAGCGGGACTTCGCCGACCCCTCCTCCGCGGCCGTCGGCGCCGAGTTCGTCGGCACGTCGATCTCCAGCGGCGGCGACCAGGACCAGGCCGCCTTCCACGCCCAGTGGGACCCGCTGAAGGCCGACAACCCGCACTGGAAGCTGATCGACGCCCACCGCGGCTACCACCTCTTCGACATCCGGCGGGACGCGATCGACGCCCGGGTGCGGGTCGTCAGCACGGTCCTGAAGCCGAAGGCGACCGCCCGTACGCTCGCGACCCTGCGCGTCACGGACGGGAAGCCGGGCGTCCGGAAGGTCTGAGACCTCTCATCCGACTCCCAGGATCCTCTCAGCTCTTCTCAGCGTGTCCTCAGGAATGCCTCTTACCATCCCCTAACCATGGAGACGGACTGTACGAGCGGTGACGCCGCGGTGAACACCCAGTTGCCCAAGGGGACTCGGCTGTTGCACATCGGCCCGCACAAAACCGGGACCACCTCGATCCAGGGCGCCCTGTTCGGCGCCAGGGAGAAACTGCCGGCGTACGGCGTCGAGTTCCCGGCGACCAGCAGACACCCCATGCAGGCCGTGCAGGCGGCCTGCTCCTGCGGCGGGATGATCGGTGACAGCGCGCCCACCGAGCGGCACTGGCGGCAGCTGGTGGAACAGGTGGCGGCCACCGGCCGCAGGACCGCGGTGGTCAGCAGCGAGTTCTTCGCCGACGCCCCGGACGACGCGACGGCCGCCCGGGTCGTCGAGCAGCTCGGCGGCGACCGGGTGCACGTCCTGGTCACGCTGCGCCCGCTGGCGAGGATCATGCCCTCGCAGTGGCAGCAGTACGTGCAGAACGGCCTGCGCATGGGCTACGAGGACTGGCTGGAGCACATGCTCCGCAAGGCGCCCTACGAGAAGCCGAACCCGAGCTTCTGGCGCCGGCACCGGCACGACCGGCTGGTGGAGCGGTGGGTGCGGGTGGCCGGTGCCGACCGGGTCACCGTCGTCGTGGTCGACGACCGGGACCGGGAGGGGCTGATGCGGACCTTCGAGACGCTGCTCGGGCTTCCGGCCGGTCTTCTGCGGCCCGTTCCGGACACCGCGAACCGCTCTCTCACCCTCGCCGAGACCGAAATGCTGCGGAACCTCAACCGGGAATTCCGGGGCAATGGCCTGCCCGACGAACTCTATTCAAAACTCATTCGTAACGGCGCCGTCATGCATATGAAGAACGCGTGCAGCCCGTCCTCACAGGACGTGAGGATCCCGACACCCGGCTGGGCCGTCGAGGCGGCGGCCGGGATCGGCGCCGAGATGGCCGAACGCATCGCCGGAACGGGCGTACGGGTCATCGGCGACCCGGCCCTGCTGTCCGCCGCGCCGAAGCCCTCGGCGGCCCCCGCGGCGGAGGCCAGGATGGCGCCCGAGGTGGCGGCCCAGGCCCTGTACGGGGCGCTCGCGGCGGTGGCCGCGGTACCGGACCGGCCGGCGACGCGAGGCGTTCACCAGACGTCTTCCAGGGAACTCGTGAAGGTACTCGGGCATCGTTGTCTCAGGCGGCTGGGTCGCCGCTGAACACGTGGAGTTACTCACAGCAATTCCCGGGAGCACCCACAGGGTGCTTACCCGTCTCGGCCGTCACCAGCACCGCAAGGTGAATGGGGGGTAGCGTGCAGATATGTAGTGAAGGGCGCTCACCTTGCATCGCGGTTACTGCAAGTGGGACCATTTCCCCGTTCCCTGTCGCCCCAAGGTAGGTCCTCTGTGTCGAAGCACATAGCCAAGCCCCGCACCACCGCAGTGATCCTGGCCGGGGGTACCGGTCAGCGCGTGGGTCTTTCGATCCCCAAGCAGCTGCTGAAGATCGCCGGCAAGGCAGTCGTCGAGCACACCCTGGCCACCTTCGAGAAGGCGGACTCCATCGACGACGTCATCGTGCTGATGGCGCCGGGCTTCGTGCCCGACATCGAGAAGATCGTCGCCAGGGCCGGATTCACGAAGGTCTCCAGGATCATCGAGGGCGGCGCCACGCGGAACGAGACCACCGAGCGCGCCATCGCCGCCCTGGGCGAGGGGCTGGCCGAGGGCGAGGACCTCAACGTCCTCTTCCACGACGCCGTACGGCCGCTGCTCTCGCAGCGCGTCATCGACGACTGCGTGGCGGCGCTGGAGCGCTACCAGGCCGTCGACGTCGCCATCCCGTCCGCCGACACCATCATCGTCACCCGGACGCACGGCGAGGACGGCGAGTTCATCACCGAGATCCCGGACCGCTCCCGGCTGCGCCGCGGCCAGACCCCGCAGGCCTTCAAGCTCTCCACCATCCGGCGCGCCTACGAGGTGGCGGCGGGCGACCCCAACTTCCAGGCCACGGACGACTGCACGGTCGTCCTGCGCTATCTGCCGGACGTGCCGATCAACGTCGTCGCGGGTGACGAGTACAACATGAAGGTCACCCAGCCGGTCGATGTCTTCATCGCCGACAAGCTGTTCCAGCTGGCCTCCACCGCCACGCCCGAGCCGATGGGCGAGGAGGTCTACCGCGAGCTGCTGACCGGCCGGACCGTCGTCGTCTTCGGCGGCTCCTACGGCATCGGCAAGGACATCGCCGAGCTCGCCGAGTCCTACGGCGCGACGGTGTACGCGCTGGGCCGCTCCACCACCGGCACCCACGTGGAGAACCCGGAGGAGGTCGACGACGCGCTGTCCAAGGCGTACAGCGAGACCGGGCGCATCGACTACGTCGTCAACACCGCGGGCGTCCTGCGCATCGGCAAGCTGGCCGAGACCGACAACGCGACCATCGAGGAAGCGCTCAAGGTCAACTACCTCGCGCCGGTGCAGATCGCCCGTTCGGCCTACAAGTACCTGGCGGAAACAAAGGGCCAGCTGCTGCTGTACACCTCCAGCAGTTACACCCGGGGCCGCGCCGAGTACAGCCTCTACTCCTCCACCAAGGCCGCCATGGTGAACCTCACCCAGGCCCTGTCCGACGAGTGGGCCGGTGACTCCGTCCGGGTGAACTGCGTGAACCCGGAGCGGACCGCAACCCCCATGCGTACCAAGGCCTTCGGGCAGGAGCCCGCGGGCAGCCTGCTCTCCTCCGAGGCCGTCGCCCGTACCTCCCTCGACGTGCTGCTTTCCGAGCTCACCGGGCATGTCATCGACGTCCGCCAGCAGGACCCCACGGCGGACGCCAGCCGGGCCACCGGCTTCGAGCAGGCGCTGGCCTCGGTGCTCGACCGCCAGGACGGCGTGGCATAATCAAGCGCAAATAGCCTTTGGAATTCAGGCCCCTGTCGCTCCTTGTTCACGGAGAATTCACAGGGGCCTGAACCGTAAAAATCCCGAAACCTTCACAAAGGATTTTCCGGACTTTTAGGTTTCTATGACCGGCACCCCTCCCAGAGCAGGTTTCTCCGTGATATCCACTGCCATTCGCGTGGCCCGGGTGGGCAGCGCGGCCGAACTGGCCGCGGCGGTCCTCATGATGCTGGGTTACCCCTGCCTCATGCTGGCCGCGCTCGTCCCGAGCACCCCCGCCTTCGCCGCCGCGGCCGCCGTGACGTACCTGACGGACCTCTACCTCCACCGCAAGGGCACCTACCTCATCAACCTGCTCAACAAGGTGAGGGCCGGTCTGTCCACCCGGTTCCTGGTCCGTGAGCTGCTGCTGATCCTGCTGCTGGCCCGGCTCGAGCTCGCGGAGGAGCCGGTCTTCTACGCGGCGATCGCCTGCTTCACGGTCTTCTTCGGCCTCCAGGCCCCGCACGGCGCCCTGGTCACCCTGATCGGCAAGCGCCGGCAGCTGCCGGTGGTGACCCGCAACGTCGACCTGGCCTCCCGGCTGACCATCCCGGAAGCCCCGCCGCGCCGCCTGCTCACCAAGGCCGGCCAGAAGATGCTCCACCTGGACCTCGCAGCCGTCGTCGGCCTGGTCGTCTACGCCTTCACCGACGCCGCGGCCGCCGGCTACGCGGGCGTGGCCGCCACCCTGGCCCTCGGCACCCTGTACGTCGCCCTGCTCGCCCCGTACCTGCGCGCGCGCCGGCTGCCGCCCAGGCCCGACAAGGTGCTGGAGACGGTCAGCGCCTGGCTGCGCGAGTACCGCCCCGAGACGGTGCTGTACTTCTCGGGCTCCAAGGACTCCGCCTACCAGGTCAACATGTGGCTGGAGACCATGGAGCAGCTGGACTCGCGGCCGATGGTGATCCTGCGTGAGCGTTCCGTCCTGGAGCGCATGGCGCCCACCACGGTCCCTGTCGTCTGCGTGCCCGGGGGGGTGCACCTGATGAACATGGACCTCTCCATGGTGCGGGTCACGCTGTACGCCGCGAACGTCGGCAAGAACATCCACATGCTGCGCGTGCCCACCATGAAGCACGTCTTCATCGGCCACGGCGACAGCGACAAGCTGGCCAGCGTCAACCCGTTCAGCAAGGTGTACGACGAGGTGTGGACCGCCGGCCGGGCCGGCCGCGACCGCTACGCCATCGCCGACGTCGGCATCCGCGACGAGGACATCGTCGAGGTCGGCCGCCCGCAGCTCGCGCCCATCGAGAAGGGGGCGGGTGACCGGAAGGACCGTATGCCCACGGTTCTCTACGCGCCCACCTGGGAGGGCTGGGACGACAACCCGGGCAACACCTCGATCCTGCTGGCCGGCGAGAACATCGTGAAGAAGCTGGTCGCGGCCGACCCGCCGGTCCGCGTCCTGTACAAACCGCACCCGTTCACCGGCACCCGCAGCGCCCAGGCCGCCGCCGCGCACCGCCGGATCACCGCCCTGATCAAGAAGGCCGCCGAACAGCGCGCCGCCGACGCCCGCTTCACCGCCGACCCGGCGGCCCAGGCCGAGGCCAAGGCCGGCCTGACCCGTCTCAAGGCCCGGCTCGACTCGCTCTCGCTGTCCTTCGACGACAAGGCCGACGAGGCGGTGACCAGCCGGGACGGCATCGTGGACCTGCGCAAGCACCAGGAGGCCGCCCGGCTGCGCACCGAGTGGAACGACGCCTACTGGCGCTCCTTCCCCGACTTCGAGCACCGCGTCGTCACGGGCGCCGAACCGCGCCTGTACGACTGCTTCAACGCCGCCGAGGCGATGGTCTCCGACATCTCCAGCGTGGTCTCCGACTTCATCGAGAGCGGCAAGCCGTACGCGGTCACGGACTCGGCCGAGCTGGGCGCGGAGGAGTTCCGGCGGCAGAACACCGCGGTGCGCGCGGCCGTGATCCTCACCAACGGCGCCGACGGCCTGGACCAGCTCCTTGAGGCCGTGCGCGACCCGGCCGCCGACACGCTGGCCGCGGACCGCGCGGAACTCAAGGAGTACCTGCTCGGCCCCGACGAGCCGACCTCCCTCGAGCAGTTCAACACGGCGGTCGCCAACCTCGCCCTCCAGGCGGAGGCGCGCAACGTGGGCCAGGAGTCCCACACCGCCGCGGCGGAGGACGCGGTGGGCGGCGTGGCGGAGGCCGTGCCCGGTGGGGTCGGCGGCGAGGCGGAGCTGCCGAAGGAAATCACCACCGGCTGACGGTGTCGCACGCAGAGGCCCGGTTTGCGGAGGCGTTCTCCGGAAACCGGGCCTCTGTGCGTGCCGGTGTGCATGCTGTGATGTGGAACACGTACCGAAACCGGAGCAACCCACCCTGTCGGTCAGTCGTCTATCGGGTATCTGGAGAGTGGACTAGGGGGAACCGTTGCGTGATGAGGGAGCTGTGACTCCTACGCAGCCTGACGTCACCGTGATCATCGGGGCGTACGAAGCAATGCCGTACCTGGTCGAATGCCTGGCCTCGGTGGAGGCACAGACCCTGGACCCGGCGCGGATCGAGGTCGTCGCCGTGGACGACGGCTCGGCGGACGGCACCGGGGACTACCTGGAGGAGTTCGCCGCCCGGGCTCCCATGGCGGTCACCGTGATCCGCCAGGAGAACTCCGGCGGCCCCAGCGGCCCGCGCAACGTGGGTCTGGGCAAGGCCGCCGGGCGGTACGTGTTCTTCCTCGACGCCGACGACCGGCTCGGTACCGAGGCCCTGGAGCGGATGGTCGCCATGGCCGACCGCAACGGCACGGACGTCGTCCTCGGCAAGGTCGAGGGCGTCAACCGCAACGCGCCCAAGTCGATGTGGGGCAAGAACCGCGACCGTACGGACGTCTTCTCGTCCAACATCAAGTTCACGCTGAGCGCGCAGAAGCTGTTCCGGCGCGCGTTCCTGGAGCGGCACGGGATGCGCTTCGACGAGTCCCTGTGGACCGGCGAGGACGCGCTGTTCACCATGGAGGCGTATCTGCGCGCCGACGGCGTCTCGATCGTCGCCGACCACACCTGCTACTACCTGGTGGGCCGCGACGACGGCAAGCACGTCACCAAGAGCGGCAGCTACACGCTCCGCTTCGACTCCGCGCGCGCCCTGATGGGCCTGCTGGAGCGGATGGTGCCGCCCGGCCCCAAGCGGGACGTGCTGATGGTCCGCCCCTTCCTGGTCACCCTGCTGCCCCAGTTCGGCCCGGTCTTCCTCCGGCAGGACGAGGAGATACGGCGCAAGAAGTTCGAGCTGGCCCAGCCGCTGATGGAGGCGTACTGGAACGAGGGCGTCGCCCAGCGCCTCAAGGTCCACGAGCGGCTGCGGCTGCACCTGGTGGCCATGGGGCGCCCGGACCTCCTGGTGGACGTCCTGGAGTTCATGAAGGCCAAGACCGAGCCCAAGCCGGTCCTCCGCAAGCGCGGCACCCAGCTCTACCTGGCCTACCCGCACTACCGCTCCCGCAGGGCCGGTGTCCCCGACCGGGTCTACCTCGCCGAACCCCGCGAGGCCAAGGCCTACCCGGGCTGGCGGGAGACCCCGGCGGAGACCTTCCTGCGCGGCGCCACCCGCAAGGTGCGGCGCAAACTGAGCCGGGTGAAAAGACGCCTGACGCGCCCCCGGGGGACGGCGGCGGTCTGAGTTACTTCGACGGCTTCAGGGCGCGGCGCAGCGGAGCGCCCACCGCGCGTCGCGCCCGGCGGTAGATGGACGGGACCGGGAGGGCGGCCGCCGCGGCCTTGGCCGCCTTCGCGTTCGCCCGGGACTTCGCCAGCTCGCGCTTCAACTGGGCGTTGTTGGTGTCCAGTTCGGTGATGCGCTGCTGCAGCCAGCCGAACCTGCTGGTCAGCGAGGCGAGATCGGGGTCGATCCAGGGCCGCACGCCCGCCGGGAAGTTCAGCGAGCCCAGCTTCTTCTCGAAGGCCTCGCCGCCGTCGCCGTGCGTGAAGGTGTTCTCCAGGCCGTTCTTCTCCAGGAACGCCGTGAAGCGGTCGAAGCGCTCACGGTGGTTGCCGGTCAGCCCGCCGAAGTCGGCCTCCTCGTACAGCCGCGCCGGGTCGACGTCCGAGGGCACCTCGTCCAGCTGCCGGTGCGGGATCTCGAAGTAGCGGCACAGCTCCAGCGTCCGTGAGTCGCCGCACAGCACGGTCACCGGCGTACCCGCCAGCAGCGCCGCGATGTTGCCGTGGATGCGCGAACCGAACGAGAAGTCGTACTCCTCCAGGTCGTCGATCCAGGTGACCGGGTCGACGTACACCCGGACCTTGTCCTCCTGGTACATCGGGTGCTCGGGGTGGGTCGGCATCTGCCTGACCCGGCCGGCCGAGGAGTCCACGTCCCGCCAGTGCAACTGCCGTGCGTCGGTGATGTTCTGGCCGATGAAGCAGAGGTTCGGGTAGCGCGCGTGGGCCCCGGTGATGATCGGCTCCAGGCCGCCGTAACGCACCGCGCTGTGCGAGCCGTTGATCGCGATCCGTGACGCGGCGGTGAGCGCCGGCACCCGCTTCTCCACCTTGAGCCGGTCGCCGTACATGAACAGCGACGGGCAGCCGATGATCTCGACGTCCTTGAAGCCCATGTCGGTGAGGTACTTCGCGGTGAACTCGCCGCGCACCCCGATGGACGCGCTGCGCTCCAGCACCGCCGAGACGAACTCCCGCACCGAGGGCTCCATGGCCTTCAGCCGCGCGGGGTCGTTGTCCAGGCCTGCCTGCGCGCCGACGCCGAGCACCACGACCGGGATCCGCAGCCGGGATATCAGCCGTGTCAGCCGCTGGAGCGACCCCTCGAAGGAGGGCCGGAAGGCGTTGGCGAGCGGCACGACGAAGGCGTCGTACTCCTCGTTGATACGCCCCGCCGCGCCCAGGTCCGTCCGCATCCCGTTGGACACGACCTCCGCGGCGCCGGGCACCGTGAGGATCTTGTGCGCGGCGTCGCTGAAGATCAGGTTGCCGGCGTTGGTGGCGATGACGTCGCGATGGAGGGCTTCCTCGACGGGGACCACGTCGAAGGGGCTCTTCCCCGACCTGAGGAGTATGCGCTTCACAGGGCGAACTGTAGGTGACACAAACTTCAAAATAAATTTGAGTTCTCTTCAATTTCCATATGGAACCCGTACAACCTTTTTGCCGTACGCAAAGAGTGAACGGAGTGTCACGGCGTGGATCCCCGCAGTGCTGTCCGGGGAGTGAAACCCGCGCGCGGCGCGGGGGCCGGTTCGCGTAGATTGCCGGGCATCCGAGGTGTCGGGACGGCTGCGCGAGGAGACGAAGAACAAGGTGGCAGGGGCAAGGCAGGCCGTGGGCGAGGCCCGCAGGATCGTCGTCAAGGTCGGCTCCTCGTCGCTGACCACCGCCGCCGGCGGCCTCGACGCCGACCGCGTCGACGCGCTCGTCGACGTCCTCGCCAAGATCCGCAGCGGGGGAGAGCGGGAGATCGTCCTCGTCTCCTCCGGAGCCATCGCCGCCGGTCTCTCCCCGCTGGGCCTGCGCCGCCGCCCCAAGGACCTGGCCCGCCAGCAGGCCGCCGCCAGCGTCGGCCAGGGCCTCCTCGTCGCCCGCTACACCGCCTCCTTCGCCCGCTACGGCGTCCGCGTCGGCCAGGTGCTGCTGACCAGCGACGACATGAGCCGCCGCGCCCACCACCGCAACGCCTCCCGCACCCTCGACAAGCTGCTCGCGATGGGCGCGTTCCCGATCGTCAACGAGAACGACACCGTCGCCACCGACGAGATCCGCTTCGGCGACAACGACCGGCTCGCCGCCCTCGTCGCCCACCTCGTCCACGCCGACCTGCTCGTCCTGCTGTCCGACGTCGACGGCGTCTACGACGGCGACCCCAGCAGGCCGGGGACCTCCCGGATCGCGGAGGTGCGGGGCCCCTCGGATCTGGCGGGCATCGAGATCGGCAGCACCGGCAGGGCGGGCGTCGGCACCGGCGGCATGGTCACCAAGGTCGAGGCCGCCAGGATCGCCGCCGCCGCCGGCATCCCCGTCGTCCTCACCTCGGCCGTCCACGCCGCCGACGCCCTCGCCGGCGGCGACACCGGCACCTACTTCCATCCCACCGGCAAACGCTCCGCCGACCGGCTGCTGTGGCTCCAGCACGCCTCCACCCCGCAGGGCTCGCTCACCCTGGACGACGGGGCGGTCCGGGCGGTCGTCGAGCGGCGCACGTCACTGCTGCCGGCCGGGATCGCCGCCGTCGAGGGCGAGTTCAGCGCCGGTGACCCCGTCGAGCTGCGCGACACCGCCGGGCACGCCGTCGCCCGCGGGCTCGTCAACTTCGACGCCAAGGAGATCCCCCAGCTCATCGGGCGGTCCACCCGTGAACTCGCGCGGGAGCTCGGCGCGGAGTACGAGCGGGAGGTCGTCCACCGCGACGACCTGGTGATTCTCCACCCCTGAAGATCCTCGAACGGCCGTCTCCCGGCGCGCTCGAACGGTCCGTACCGGTGGAGGACGTTCCGTGAAACCGCCCCAAGGAACGCTGCGGCCTGCTCAACTTTGTTCTCGGGGACACACCTTTGTTCTCAGGGACTCCTCGGGGACTTCTCGGGGACAGATCCCGCACGAGCGCTGCGTGAAGGAGGCCGTCGTGAGACGAGTGCGCCCTGGGGTGGCAGCGGCCCGCGGGAGTACCAGCACCGGCGGAGACGGCGCCATGCCGTCGCGGGCGCCCGGTGAGGAACGTGCCCTGACGAGTGTGGCGGCGGGGGAGCGGTACCGGGCCGAGGAGCGGGAGAGCGCCGAGGGGGCCGAGGAGCGCGAGGGGCCCGAGAACACGCGCCCCAGCGATGTGCCCCGGCTGTGGCACGTCACCCTGAGCGTCTCCGGCGAGAAGGCACCGCTGGGGGAGGTCCGGCGCGCCCTCGAACAGCTCGCCCACGACCACCCCTTCCTCCTGACCAGCAGATACGCCCCCGACCACGCGGAGATCCGGTACTGGGAGGAGGCCCGCGACCTGCACGACGCCGCCGCCGTCGCGCTGCGGCTGTGGGGCGAGCACCGCCAGACGGCCGGGCTGCCGCCCTGGGAGATCGTCGGCCTGGAGGTCATCGACCGCCAGACCTACCACCAGCGCATCGCCGAGGGCTACGGCCCGGCCCCGGCGACCCCGGTGGGGGTCCACCCCTTCTGACCCCTGCCAGGCTGTCTCGGAGCGCGTCTCGGAGTGTGTCTCGGGGTGTGGGATGAAACGTGGACGCCTCGGCCCGGGCCACTACCCTTCCCGTATGACCACGCTCTCGCCGTACGACGCCATGTCTCCGGTCACCCGGGCCGCCTACCGCGCCAAGGCCGCCGCCGCCGACCTCGCGCCGCTGCCCAGGGCCGCCAAGGACGACGCGCTGCTCGCCATCGCGGACGCGCTGGAAGTCCGTACGAGTGAGATCGTCGAGGCCAACGCCCGGGACATCGCCAAGGCCCGCGAGGCCGGTACGGCGGAGTCGGTCGTCGACCGGCTGACCCTCACCCCGGAGCGGGTGCGGGCCATCGCCTCGGACGTCCGCGACGTCGTCGCGCTGCCCGACCCGGTCGGCGAGGTCGTCCGCGGCTCCACCCTCCCCAACGGCATCGACCTGCGCCAGGTCCGCGTCCCCCTCGGCGTCGTCGGCATCATCTACGAGGCCCGCCCGAACGTCACCGTGGACGCCGCCGTCCTCTGCCTGAAGGCCGGCAACGCGGTCCTGCTGCGCGGCTCCGCCTCCGCCTACGAGTCGAACACCGCGCTGGTGCGGGTGCTGCGCGACGCCGTCGGCGGCGCCGGGCTGCCCGCCGACGCCGTGCAGCTGGTGCCGGGGGAGAGCCGGGAGAGCGTGCGCGAGCTGATGCGTGCCCGCGGTCTGGTCGACGTCCTGATCCCGCGCGGCGGCGCCTCCCTCATCCGGACCGTCGTCTCCGAGTCCACCGTCCCGGTGATCGAGACCGGCACCGGCAACTGCCATGTCTACGTCGACGCGGCGGCCGACCTCGACATGGCCGTCGACATCCTGATCAACTCCAAGGCCCAGCGGGTCAGCGTCTGCAACTCCGCCGAGACCCTCCTGGTCCACCAGGACATCGCCCCCGAGTTCCTGCCCCGCGCCCTGGACGCCCTCGCCGAGGCCGGGGTCACCGTCCACGCCGACGAGCGGGTCATGGCCTACGCCAAGGACTCCAAGGCGACCGTCGTCGAGGCCACCACCGAGGACTGGGAGACCGAGTACCTCTCCTACGACATCGCCGCCGCCGTCGTCGACTCCCTCGACCGGGCCGTCGAACACATCCGGCTGTGGACCTCCGGCCACACCGAGGCCATCGTCACCACCTCGCAGCAGGCCGCCCGCCGCTTCACCCAGCTGGTCGACTCCACCACCGTCGCCGTGAACGCCTCCACCCGCTTCACCGACGGCGGCCAGTTCGGCTTCGGCGCGGAGATCGGCATCTCCACCCAGAAGCTGCACGCCAGGGGCCCCATGGGCCTGCCGGAGCTGACCAGCACCAAGTACATCGTCACCGGCGACGGGCACGTACGGCGCTGACGTCCCCCGGACGGGGGCGTGCGGACGGGGGCGTGAAAGGCGTCTCATCTGGCGGATGAATTTCCGTACCGTCTGCCCAAATTGAACCCCCAGGTCTACTCTGGAAGCGTGCCGGAGGACGTGGGGGGTATGCCGTTCCCTGACGGCTGGGAGCCCGACGACGACTACGACCGCGGGGTGTCGGACGAAGAGTTCGCCTCCGTGGTCTTCGACGAGGCCTTCGTACAGGCGGCCGTGGTGCACGAGCCGACCGCCGTCGAGCGCCTCCTGGCCGCCGCCGAGGCGAGAGCCGAGGCCTCGGAGGCCGAGGCCCGCCGCGCCCGCGCCCGGGGCGACCGCTACGAGGACGCGTTCGGTCCCGACGGCCCCGGCGATTTCGGCCATGATCCGGACTTCGACGACCTGGACGACGCCGACGGCCGCCACGGACCCTTCGGGCCGTACGGCAAGCAGGTCCGCTGGCACCGCCCCGTCGCCTGGATGCTCGCCGTCGTCATGGGCGTCGGCATGGTCGCGCTGGCCTTCGCCGCGGTGTACCGGGGAGCTTCCTCGGGCAGCCGCGACCAGGTGCCGTCGCCCGCCCGCACCGGCCTCGAACAGGGAAGCGCGGCGCCACCCTCCGCGTCCGCCGATTCCTCCCGGCCACCCCTCTCCGCGGTTCCGCGCACGCCCTGAGGATCTGTGGCGAGCCTGGTGAGAACCTGTCAGAACTTGTCGCGCAGCAGGGCGTTTACCTGAGCTCCGCACGACCTACTCTGAAAGTATGGCCGGGCCTGGAGACCCACCGGAGGGACCACCCGAGGGTGCTCCCGCAGGTGGTGAGGACGAGTACCGATCCGTCGTGTTCGACGAATCGTTCGTCCGCGCTGCCCGCCTCCAGGAGTACTCCGCGCAGGAGCGCATGGCCGACCACACGCCCGCCGTACGGCGTCGGCCGCCTCTGCACCGGGGGCTGTCCCGGCAGGCCCTGATCCTCGTCCTCCTGATCGCCCTCGCCTTCGGCACCGCGATCTACATGGGCATCCGCAGCCCCTACCGGAACCCGGTGGAGAGCCGGCCGGTGGAACCCCTGCGGATGACCGTCATCCCGCTCGCCCCGCAGGGCGCCGTGCCCGGTGCCGCCGACCCGGAGAAGCTGTACGCGCACAGCCCCGCCGCGCAGTTCCGCATCGGTGCCGAGGGCATTCCGCTGCCGGCCTCGCGGAGCACCGCGCACTTCTCCGACAGCCAGGTCGTCACCGCGCTGATCACCGCCAAGGAGTACCTCGTGCGCTCCGCCCTGTACCCGGAGGTGCTCACCGGCCAGGAGGTGCAGTCCGTGCGCGGGCTGATCGACGGCGGTCAGCTCGAGCAGTTCGACGAGAGCTTCAGCCATCCGGCCGCGGACGGACGGCACGGCCCGACCGGCTGGGTGGTTCGCTTCGACCCCTCCCAGACCGAGCTCGCCGACCGCAAGATCCGCGTCCAGGGCACCCTGCAGGCCGCCGAGACCGACTCCGCGACCCTCGAGGTGACCGCGGACCACACCTTCGTGTACGCGCTGCGACCGGCCGGCGCCGCCGCGAACTCCCCGGTCTCCCTGTTCACCGTCCGTCGCGAGATGCACTTCCGCTTCGACCGCGACGACCTGCGCACCCACCAGACCCAGCTGATCGTCGCCTACGTCCAGGCGGGTCCGCTCTCCTGCGCCGAGGACTCCACCACCAGCCTCCGCCCCCTCCTGGCCACCCAGACCGCCAAGACCGGCGGCCCCGCCGGCACCGACCCCTACGCGACGGGCAGCGCGACAGCCCTGTGTGGAACGCTGGCGACCAGCGCACAGCCGAAGGTGTGAGAAACCGGGCGGGCGCTCGCCCGCCCGGTGGTGCGGCTGGTGCCCCTTCAGTCCGTGTCGCGCGGCGGGGTGTCCGTCGGGCCGTCCGAACCGTTCCTCGGGGAGTCGTCACCGTCTCCCGGGGACTGGTCGTTCGCCGGGGACGAGCTGGTGAAGCCGTCGAAGCCGCGGCGGACCCGGCCGCCCAGGCCGCCCGCTCCGCCGGCGATGTCGCTGACCAGCTTCATCAGCGGGTCCTTGGAGCTCTTGACGCTGCTCGTGTAGTGCGCGGCGGACTCCTTGAAGGAGTCGCTGACCGAGGCGTCCTTGTCCGCGTCGCGCCGCGGGTAATGACCGTCCATGATCCGCTGGTAGTCGCGGGACTCGGCCCACTTCTTCAGCTCGGCCGCCCGCACGGTGGTGAAGGGGTGCGAGCGGGGCAGCACGTTCAGGATCTTCAGCACGGAGTCGCGCAGGTCGCCGCCCGCCTCGTACTCCTCGGCCTGCTTCAGGAACGCGTCCACGTTCATCTCGTGCAGGTGGTTGCCGCCCGCGATCTTCATCAGACCGCGCATCGACGCCCGTACGTCCTGCCCGACGAGGAGACCGGCCCGGTCGGCGGACAGCTCCGACTTGCGGAACCACTCCCGCAGCGCGGTGACGATCGCCATGATCGCTATGGCGCCCAGCGGGATCCAGGCGACCCGGACGGCGAGGTTGGTGAGGAACAGCAGGATGGTGCGGTACACCGCGTGCCCGGAGAGCGCGTGGCCGACCTCGTGGCCGATGACCGCCCGCATCTCCTCCTCGTCCAGCAGCTCGACGAGGCCGGTGGTGACCACGATGATCGGCTCGTCCAGGCCGATGCACATCGCGTTCGGCTGCGGGTCCTGGTTCACGTACATCGGCGGGACCTTCTCCAGGTCCAGGATGTAACACGCGTCCCGCAGCATGTCGTTGAGGTGTGAGAACTGCTCGTCGGAGACCCGAACCGAGTCGGACAGGAACAGCAGCCTGAGGCTTCGCTCCGGCAGCAGACCGCTGAGCGCCTTGAACACCGTGTCGAAACCGCTCAGCTTGCGCAGCGCCACCAGGGCGGAGCGGTCGGCAGGGTGCTCGTAGGCCCGGGAGGAGATCCCCGGGAACCGCTTGCGCTGTCTGCTCGGCACGTTCTCGGAGCCGTTGTTCTGGTGGCCGTCGTCGGACATGTCTTCCCCCATGTGCGTCTGTGTGGCCCTCGTTGTCGGCCCTTTGCGGACCCTTTTTCGGCCCTTTGCGCCCCCGAAGCAGAGCCCAGCCTAGGCGGAGTTACCTTGGACGGGCACCACACCGAAGGAGTCCCACGTCATGGAGCACACCCCCGCCGTCTGGCTGACCGAGGCCGCCCAGCAACAAGGGGCGGGGAACCTGCTCCGTGTCGTACTGATCGTGATGATCCTGGGCTGTGTGCTCACCGCGTGGTTCCTGCTGCGGGGCTACAAGCGGAAGGACGACTGAGCCGACGGGAAGGTTCCCAAAGGCGGAGTCGGGGTGATCGGCGAACAGCCGCCCGCTTACGATGTGGCCGACGTCTTTATCCCGCCCACACCGGATAGGTCCTGCCGAAGATGAACCTTCACAGCGCCGCTGCACAGCTGGTCACCCTTGCCGCCGAGGGCGAGGAACACGGCGGCAACCACAACAGCCTGGAACCTCTGGTCACCGGTGGCAGCGCGTTCCTCATCCTGCTGCTCCTGCTGTGGATCACCACCCGCTTCAACCGAGACCGCTGAGGCACCCCTTGTCCATACCGGGGCACTCCGGGCACCGGTCGGCCGGCGCCCCCAGGCCGGGCCGGTAGGGTCTGCACGCATGGGAGAGCACGACATGCCTACCGGCCCGTCGAACCCTGGCAAGCGCCGTATCGGCGTCATGGGCGGGACGTTCGATCCGATCCACCACGGACACCTCGTGGCGGCCAGTGAGGTCGCCGCGCAGTTCCACCTGGACGAGGTCGTGTTCGTTCCGACCGGCGAACCGTGGCAGAAGAGCCACCGCCGGGTCTCCCCGGCCGAGGACCGCTATCTGATGACGGTCATCGCGACCGCCGAGAACCCGCAGTTCTCGGTGAGCCGCATCGACATCGACCGCGGCGGACCCACCTACACCGTGGACACCCTGCGCGACCTCGCCGCCATCAACCCGGACACCGACCTCTTCTTCATCACCGGCGCCGACGCCCTCGGCCAGATCATCACCTGGCGGGACAGCGAGGAACTGTTCTCCCTCGCGCACTTCATCGGGGTCACCCGGCCCGGCCACCACCTCGCGGACCCCGGCCTTCCGGAGGGCGGTGTCTCGCTCGTCGAGGTTCCCGCGCTCGCCATCTCCTCCACAGACTGCCGTGCGAGAGTCGCCAAGGGCGACCCCGTCTGGTACCTGGTGCCGGACGGCGTCGTGCGGTACATCGACAAGCGCGAGCTGTACCGCGGCCAGTGAGCCGAGAGGGGTACCGGTGAACGACCGATACGACGCGGGGTACGGGGGCGACCCGTACGAACTCGTCGGCTACGACGAGTACGGCCAACCGGTCTACCGGCAGGTCCCGTCCCAGCAGATTCCCCAGCAGCAGCCCTACGACCCGTACGGGCAGCAGGGGCAGCAGGGGCAGCACCCTCAGCAGGGATACGGCTACGACCCGTACGCCAACGGCATGCAGCAGCAGGCTCCCGCCTACGACCCGTACGACACCGGGCAGCAGCAGCCGGTCCCCGGAGGCTACGACCCCTACGGCACCGCCACCGCCGCTCCCTACGACCCCTACGGGCAGACCGCGACCAGCGGACAGCAGCCCCGGGTCGAACAGTCCCGGGTCGCCGAACAGACCGCGCACATCCCCCAGCAGGCCGGCCCCGCCGAGGAGCGGACGGGCCGGACGGACCGGACGGACCGGACGGATCAGCCGGGGAGCCCGGACGGCCAAGAGGGCCCGGAGAGTCCGGAGTACACCGGGCAGCCCCAACGGGATTACCACACCGAGCAGTTCGCGTTCGTGGAGGAGCCCAGCGGCGACTCCGAGGACGTTATCGACTGGCTGAACTTCACCGAGAACCGCACCGAGCGCCGTGAGGAGGCCAAGCGCCGCGCCCGCAGCCGGGTCGTCGCCCTGGTCGTGGTCCTCGCCCTCGTCGCGGTCGGCGGAGTCGGCTACCTCTGGTACGCCGGGAAGCTGCCCGGTCTGTCGTCCTCCTCCGGCTCCAAGGCCGACACCACCACCGCGAGCGCCGCCCAGAAGCGCGACGTGATCGTCGTGCACCTCCACAACACCGGGGCGGGCGGCACCTCCACGGCACTGCTGGTCGACAACACCACCACCAAGAAGGGCACCACCGTGCTGCTGCCCAACTCCCTCGTCCTCACGGACGAGGACGGCAGCACGACCACCCTCGCCAAGTCCGTCGACGACGACGGCTCCGCCGGCACACGCGACGCGCTGGACACCGTCCTCGGCACCGACATCGAGGGCACCTGGCGGCTGGACACCCCCTATCTGCAGAACCTCGTCGATCTCGTCGGCAACATCGAGGTCGACACCGACACCGACGTCCCCGACCCTGCGGCCAAGAAGAAGGGCCAGGCCCCCCTGGTCAAGAAGGGCCAGGACCAGACCCTCAGCGGCAAGATGGCCGTCGGCTACGCCACCTACCGCGCCGAGGGCGAGACCCAGAACGCCCAGCTGGAGCGGTTCGGCCAGGTCATGCAGGGCGTGCTGCGCAAGGTCTCCTCCGATCCGACGGCGGCGACCACCACCGTGCAGACGCTGGCGCAGATCCTCGACCCCTCCCTCACCGACAAGGACCTCGGCACCTTCCTCGCCAAGCTCTCCGACTTCGCCAAGGGCGGCGACTACAAGACCGCCCTGCTGCCGGTGCAGACCGACGGCACGCTCAGCGCGGAGGAGAGCTCCGGGGTGGTGAAGGACGTCCTCGGCGGCACGGCGAAGAGCCCCGACAAGGACGCGGCCGTCAGCGTCTCCGTCCAGAACGCCAGCGGCACCAAGGCCAACACCGAGGACGCGCGCGTGGTCCTCCTCAACGGCGGCTTCACGTTCGTGGAGGCCGCCACGCCGTCCGGTACCCAGGCCGCCTCCCAGGTGCTGTACGAGGACACGGCCGACAAGGAGAACGCCACCGAGGTCGCCAAGACCCTCGACCTGCCCACCAGCGCGGTGAAGAAGGGCACGGTTTCCTCGAACGCGGATGTCGGGGTCGTCCTGGGCCGGGACTACAAGCCCTCGTCCGCCTCGCAGTCCTCTCCGTAGCAATCATGTGGGGCGCCGTCGGCGGTCCGTGAGACCCTTGAGGGCAAACGACCGCCGACGGAAAGCCACGTAGTGACCGCCACCGACCGCTCCATCGAGCTGATCACCGCCGCCGCCCAGGCGGCTGCCGACAAGCTCGCGCACGACATCATCGCCTACGACGTCAGCGACGTGCTGTCGATCACGGACGCCTTCCTGCTGGCCTCCGCTCCCAACGACCGCCAGGTCAAGTCGATCGTCGACGAGATCGAGGAGCGCCTCAACAAGGAGCTCGGCGCCAAGCCGGTGCGCCGCGAGGGCGACCGTGACGCCCGCTGGATCCTGCTCGACTACGTCGACATCGTCGTCCACGTCCAGCACAGCGAGGAGCGTGTCTTCTACGCCCTGGAGCGGCTGTGGAAGGACTGCCCCGAGCTCGAGCTGCCCGAGGACGCCAGGGCGACCCGGGGCAAGGCCGCGGAGCACGCCAAGCTGCAGGCCGAGGAGGGCGACACGGCCGGCTTCGGGGAGCTGCGGTGAGTGGCCGGGGCCGCCGCGTCATCCTCTGGCGGCACGGCCAGACCGCCTGGAACGTGGAGCGCCGCTTCCAGGGCACCACGGACGTCGAGCTGACCGAGACCGGCGTGGGCCAGGCCCGCCGCGCCGCCCGGCTCCTCGCCTCCCTGGAGCCCGACGCCATCGTCGCCTCGGACCTCTCCCGCGCCGCGAACACCGCCGCCGAGCTGGCCGCGCTCACCGGCCTGGAGATCACCCACGACGAGGGCCTGCGGGAGACCTACGCGGGCGTGTGGCAGGGGCTGACGCACGAGGAGATCGTCGGCCGGTACGGCGACGAGTACGCCGCCTGGAAGCGCGGCGAGCCGGTCCGCCGCGGCGGCGGCGAACTGGAGTCCGAGGTCGCCGACCGCGCCGCCCCCGTGGTGCTGCGGCACGCGGAGAAGCTCCCGGACGAGGGCACGCTCGTCGTCGTCAGCCACGGCGGCACGATCCGCACCACCATCGGCCGCCTCCTCGGCCTGGAGGCCCGGCACTGGGAGAGCCTCGGCGGCCTCTCCAACTGCTGCTGGTCCGTCCTCGGAGAGGGCGCCCGCGGCTGGCGCCTTCTCGAGCACAACGCCGGCACCCTGCCGGAACCGGTGCTCGGCGACGACGACTGAGCCGCCCCCGTGGCCCGGGACCCGGATTTCACTTTCCGGCAGGGCGCAGGCTAAAGTTCTTCTTGTTCGCCCCGCCGAGCGGGACAGAAGAACGCAAGGGGCTATAGCTCAGTTGGTAGAGCGCCTGCATGGCATGCAGGAGGTCAGGAGTTCAATTCTCCTTAGCTCCACAGTTCCAAGAAGATCCCGTCCCCCAGGGGGCGGGATTTCTTCATTGCTCCTCCCGCGAACGTTCCTCCTCCGGTGTGTAGACCACGATCCGGCACTCCGGCATCCCGTTGATCGACAACGACGTGGACGTCATCCGTATCTCGCCCAGCCTCGCGTGCCGGAAGACCTTCACCCGCCCTCCGGGCTCCGCCACGTCCCCGGACCTCCACAGCCGGGCGAAGAGCGGACTCGCCGCGGACAGGTCGCGTAAGAAGTCCTCCCAGAGCGGCTCTCCCGCATGCAGCCCGTACCCGGCCCGCAGGGTCGCCACCATGTGTGGAAGCTCCGCCTCACGGAACACCAGCGGGCAGTCCTCCTCCGAGGTCATGAACAGCCGCCACAGCGCGTTGAGCCGTGGCACCGACCTGTCCTGCGGACGGAAGAACAGGTCGCGGAAGGGGGCGTTGGAGGCGAGGACGTCGTAGCGCGAGTTGTAGACGACCGCCGGGCGGGGAGCGAGGGCGTCGACGATGCCCCGGATCTCCGGGCCCACGCTCCGCGCCGGTGCCTCCGGCTCCGGTTCCGGCGCGTACGGCACCTCCGCCAGGTGGTACAGATGCTCCCGCTCCGGAGCGTCCAGCCGCAGGGTGCGCGCCACTGCGTCCAGGACCTGCGGGGAGGCGTTGATCGGCCGGCCCTGCTCCAGCCAGGTGTACCAGGTGACACCGACACCGGAGAGCTGGGCGACCTCCTCGCGCCGCAGCCCCGGTGTGCGGCGGCGCAGTCCCGGTGGCATGCCGACATCGGCCGGTGTCACCCGGGCGCGCCTGCTGCGCAGAAAGGCGGCCAGCTCCGGCCGGCGCCGGTGTGCCGTGCCCGTACCCGCGTGTGTGCTCATCGTCACGCCCCCCATGGTCGATGCCCCACCCGTCCCCTGCCAGGTGCTGTCAGTACCAGCATCGGTGGGCTCTCGGCACCCGTACCGGAGTGTCGTCACGCTCGACGGCATGACGACCACACCCCGGACGAGCCCGGGTCCCGCCCCCGTTTCACGTCCTGCTGCCAGTAAAGACCACGGCACTGACAACCGGCCCCGGCTGCTGCTGGCGGTCCTGCTCGCGGCCCAGTTCATGGCGCTGCTCGACGTCTTCATCGTGAACGTCGCGGCTCCCACGATCGGTTCCGACCTGTACGCCTCCGGCGCCGACCTCCAACTGGTCGTGGCCGGCTACGCGATCACCTACTCCGTGCTGCTGATCACCGGCGCGCGGCTCGGCGACCGGTTCGGCCACGGCCGGGTCCACCTCGTCGGGCTGGCCCTCTTCACGGCCGCCTCGCTGGCCTGCGGACTGGCGCGGGGCAGCACCGAGCTGATCGTCTTCCGGCTGGCGCAGGGCGCCGGGGCGGCGGTGATGATCCCGCAGGTGCTCAGCCTGATCCAGCGCACCTTCACCGGTGAGGCCCGGGTGCGGGCGCTCGGCGCCTACTCGGCGGTCCTCGCCGTCGGCGCCGCGGCCGGACAGGCGGTGGGCGGCGTCCTGGTCAGCGCCGACCTCCTGGGCACCGGCTGGCGCCCGGTCTTCCTGGTGAACGTTCCGGTGGGCCTCGTCCTGCTCGCCGTAGGACGCCGGGTCCTGCCGCGGGGCGGGGCCGCACCGCGGGAACGGGCGCGCGGCCTGGACGGGCCCGGTCTGGTGCTGCTCGGGGCGGCCGTCTCCCTGGTCACGGTGCCGCTCGTGCTCGGGCAGGAGGAGGACTGGCCGCTGTGGTCCTGGCTGTCCCTGGCCACCGGCGGGCTCCTGCTGGCCCTGTTCTGCGGCTACGAGTCCCGGCTGGCCCGGCGCGGCGGCGCACCGCTGATCGCTCCGCGCGTCCTGCGTCACCCCGGCATGGCCCTGGCCGTCCTGCGCCTGCTGGCCGTGATGGCGGTCAACGGCGGCTTCCTGTTCGTGCTCACGCTGCACGTCCAGGGCGGCCTCGGCTACAGCGCGCTGCGGGCCGGGCTGACGTTCGTGCCGACCGCGGTCGTCTTCGGGGCGGTCGGCCTGACCTGGCGCCGTTGGCCCGCCGCCTGGCAACGGGCCCTGATCCCGACCGGGTTCACTCTTACCGGGCTGTCCGTGGCGGGCGTCGGGCTGGTGCTCAGGGGCGGCGACCACGGAGGCTGGTGGCTGTACGTGGCGTACCTCGGCGTGGGCGCCGGGCTCGCGCTGGCCTTCAGCCCCACCCTCACCCGGGCCCTGGCGACGGTGCGGCCCGAGGACGCGGCGGACGCGAGCGGACTGCTCGCCACGGTCGTCCAGCTCGGCCAGCTCATCGGTGTGGCGGTTTTCGGCACCTTGTTCTTCAACCGGCTTGAGTCACTTGGGGCTCCGCAGGCGTATAGCTCTTCGGAAGCGCTTCTCACATGCATGTTCGCGCTCGCTGCGACAGCCGCGCTGGGTGCCGTGTCCGGACTGGTACTGAGGCGTCGCTGACCGTATCGCTCTGGCCGTGGCAGAATCAAACGGCCGGAAGGGGGCGCGACCCGACGGGAGGGAGTAGCGATGCCTGCGAGCATCCTCGGAGAGGTCGGTCACCTCTCCGAAGCGGCGTTGACACGGGACAAGGCCACCCGGCTCAGCTGCCCCTCCTGTGGTTCCGGGCATGTGGCGCAAGTCCTCGGGGACAATGGCGGAATCTCCTACGTGTGCACGGCCTGCGGCCACAGCTGGAGCTGATCGATGGGTGCACACAGGCGGAAGTGCGACTGGTGCGGCAACGGCACCCCGATCGTCCGCGACATGGAGCCGGTCAACCCCGACTACCAGTACTGGTGCGAGGAATGCGCGCGGGCGCTGATCATAAAAGGCGACCCGATCGAGACGTACCGCGAGCTGGAGGGCGAGCCGATCTACGGCCGGCTCCTCGAGGAGCACTGCACGCTCAAGCGGTTCTATTCGTTCGTGACAGCCTGAACCGGGCAGGACGGAAACGATTTGGTGGTCCACCCCCCGGACCGTGTAATGTTGGCGTCGCCGCCAGGGAGACCGGGCGACACCGCAGGGGGCTATAGCTCAGTTGGTAGAGCGCCTGCATGGCATGCAGGAGGTCAGGAGTTCAATTCTCCTTAGCTCCACAGCAGAAGATCCCGCCGGATCGGATTCGACCCGGCGGGATCTTTCTTTGCGTTCCCCGCGTGTGGACGGAATGCCGAAGGGGCCGCCCGAAGAAACAGGCGGCCCCTTCCGGGTGTGGGGTCAGCGGCCGAGAGCGCGGCGGCCCCGGCCCTGGGAGAGCACCGGCAGGTTGCGGGAGGGCGCCGATCCGCGTGTGTCCTCCTCCAGGCGCAGGGCCAGCGCCGGGCAACGGCGCACCGCGCGCAGCGCCTTCGCCTCCGCGAAGCGCGGCACCTTCGCCTGCGCGACGGTGGGGAAGCCGTCGGCGCCCAGCTGGAAGACCTCCGGAAGGATGTCCGCGCACAGGCCGTGGCCGCGGCACAACGTCCAGTCGACGAAGATCTTCTGACGGCTGTCGCCGGTCTCCTGGGGCGCTCCGCCGCTCGAGATGCCCGCGGGGGCCATGCCCTCCTCGAAGAGCGGCAGAACGCCCTCCACGGGCCGTCCGCAGCCGTTTCCGAGGACATGGGCCGCGAGGTCGTCGGTGAACGCCTTGATGGTCGACTCGAGGAACATCGCGGAGCCGTCGGGGTGTGAACACGCGCCGCGCCGCTTGACGTTCTTGGCAACCTGCTTGAGTGCCTCCAGGGCGGCCGGGCCGCCGCCGTTGATGATGTCCTCCATGCCGCGTGCGGCGGCCGGCAGACCGAGGTAGCAGGGACCGCACTGTCCCGCGCTCTCCTCCGCGAGCCACTGCGCCACGCGCAGCGACTCGCCCAGCGGGCAGGTCTCCTGACTGATCGGCAGGATCGCGCCGGCGCCGAGCGCGCCGCCCACCGCGTCCAGTGAATTGCGGGAGACGACCGCCTCGTTGACCGTCGCGGCGTCGATCCACTTGCCGTGGTAGCCGCCGGTCAGCACGCCCTGGGGGACCGGCGGGGCACCGGCCAGCTGCAGCACGTAGCGCAGCGGGACGCCCGTGGGGACCTCGATCACCATGGGGCGCGCGACCGCGCCGGAGACCGTCAGCATGACGGTGCCCGGCTCGTCGTACAGGCCGGTGTTGCCGTAGCGCTCCGGGCCGATGCGGGCGGCGATGGCCAGTTGCGCGAACGTCTCGGCGTTGGAGAGCAGGGTCGGCGCGCCGCCGACGCCGTTCACGGAGGCGCTGGTCTTGCGGCCGGGCGGGACGGCAGGGCCGCCGTCGATGGAGCGGATCAGCGAGGCCGCCGCGCCGGTGACCATGCGGATCGGGTTGCGCTGGACGAACGCCTTCAGCGCGGAGCGGCGGCCGTTGCTCAGGCCTCGTTCGGCCAGGGCGGCCTCCATGGAGCGCTGCGTCGACTCCCGGGTGACCCCCACCACGAGCGTGCGGGCACCGAGCGCCTCGGCGACCAGGAGGGCGCCGTCCAGGATGAGGTGCGGGGCACGGTTGATCAGCACCGTGTCCTTGCGGCAGGCCGGTTCGTCCTCACTGCCGTTGACGACGACGACCGGCCGTACGCCGCGTTTGATCGCCGAGTCGGCGACCGAGCGCAGTTTCTTGTGGAACGGGAAGCCCGCGCCGCCGCGTCCCTTGAGGTTGATGCGTTCGGAGAGCTGCGCGAGCTTCTCTCCGCCCATCGGCTCAAGCGGCCCATGCACCTTGAGGTGCATGGGCAGATCGAGTCTCTCTACAAGGTCGAAGCCCGACGTGAGTTGTGGAAGGCCGACCACGCGGACTTCTGGAACGTCGGGCAGGGCCTCGTTCACCTATAGCCTCCGGAAGGCGTGTTCCAAGGTTCGCCCGAACCCGGAGTGTCGGTGGACGCTCCGGGCGATGGTGCACTGGCGGGACCGCTGTTGTACGTGTCAGTCCCGTTGTACGTGCCGTACTGGGTGTTCGTCTCACCGGTGTCGTACACGTCACGCCCGGGGTACCCGTTGGTGCCCGAATTGCCATAGACCGGGATGTTGAATCCCGTGTCCTGGAGCGGGTCGTAGGCCGACGGCGGGGCCTCGCCGACGGGCGGCGGGGACGGGATCGGCCAGTTGCCCGAGACGCTGCCGCCGTTGTCCACGCGCGGGATGGCCTCCGTTGCCTGTGTGTCGAACGACATGTTCATCCGCGCGGTCTGGTCGGCGGCGTACGGCTGCTGCTGGCCGGGCGTGTTGACGGCGCGGTAGGCGGCGGCGAAGCCGTTCGCGGGCTCCGGAGCGGCCGGCGTGTCGTAGAGCGGCGAGGCCGACGGGGGCATCCTGAAGGAGCCGGTGTCGGGCCCGGACGACCGGGACGGACGGCCCTCGTAGCCGGGCAGGGCGGAGGAGCCGGTCTCCGGGCCACGCCCGCGGGGGCCGCCGTCCGCCACGCGCGCGCGTGACGCCTCCAGGTCGTCCATGCCGTAGCGGTCCCGGGTGCCCATCATGGCGGCGATCTGGTCGGCGAACTTGCGCTTGAACTCTCGCGGGGCGGCACGCAGCGCGAGGGCGGCCATGACGCCGACCAGGCAGAGCTCGTACGAGTGCATGAAGAACGGCTTCGCCGCGCGTCCCGCGAACAGACCGTGGATCAGGGCCGCGCACAGCGCCGGGTAGGCCAGCATGTGCATGGCACGCCAGCGGGCGGCGACCTCGGCCGGGGCGGCGAACCGGTTGCGCAGCGCGCCCGTGATGCCCACGAAGATCATGAGCAGACCGGCCGTGGAGCCCAGGCCGATCAGACCGCCGATTCCGGTGACACCGAGTGAGAACGGGATGATCGCGGCGATCAGGACGGTGTGTTCCAGAGCGATCTTGACGGTGATGTGCACCAGCAGGAAGGCGATCGAGGCGACGGCGGTCACCCGGTGGATGCCCTGCGCGATGATCCGCTGGCGGGTGTTGAGGATCAGCCGGTCCTGGGCGACCAGACCCCAGATGACCGAGCAGGTGAGGCACACCAGTGACAGTACGCCCGCACCGAAGTTGAGGAACTCCTGGACTTGGTTACCGCCGGCGAGCACGACCACGGGTATGAGGACCAGGACGACAGCCGAGGCCACCCCGTAGGCCGACCGGCCTGGCTTGGGGAGCGAGCTGTTATTGAAAGGAGGGTTCATGGGGGCAACTCCGAGCAGTTTCGGGAAAGCGGTCCCGGTGCCGAACTCTAAGTGGCTCCATACCGATGGGTACGAGGTTTGAGTTATTGCGTTGTTATCAAGTGACAAGCTGGGCGGTGCGATGTCCGCTTAGTGACTGTTACGCGAAGTAATCTTTGACCTTTGTTCAGTTTTGGGCTGGGTGCGCCCGTGCGTCCCAGAGGGGATACGGATCTCCGTCGCGGCTTGCTCAAGGCCTGCGGTACCCTAACGCCATGCGTGCCGTACGCCTCCTGCTTAGCGGGCCGCGCTGATCAGTCCCGAACCCCGGTGGACCGGACGGTTCGGCATCGGCGCGGCGCCCCCTCCTGTGTGAGGGGATTTTTCGTTTCCAGGGAAGTCGCAGCCGCTGGCAGAGACGATCGATGGAGCTTTGAGGATCATGAGCGAGACGAACCCCGCTGCCGCCGAGGTGGCCGCGCCGCACCGCTACACGGCGGTCATGGCCGCCGAGATCGAGGCACGCTGGCAGGACTTCTGGGACGCCGAGGGCACGTACGCCGCTCCCAATCCCAAGGGTGACCTGGAGGGCGACCCCACGGTCGTCGCCCGGCCCGAGAAGTTCATCATGGACATGTTCCCATACCCCTCCGGTGCGGGCCTGCACGTCGGCCACCCTCTGGGCTACATCGCGACCGACGTCTACGCGCGCTTCCAGCGCATGACCGGCCACAACGTCCTGCACACCCTGGGCTTCGACGCCTTCGGCCTGCCCGCCGAGCAGTACGCGGTGCAGACCGGCACGCACCCGCGTGTCTCCACCGAGGCCAACATCGAGAACATGAAGTCCCAGCTGCGCCGGCTGGGCCTGGGCCACGACAAGCGCCGGTCGTTCGCCACGATCGACCCGGACTACTACAAGTGGACCCAGTGGATCTTCCTGCAGATCTTCAACTCCTGGTACGACGACGAAGCCGACAAGGCCCGCCCGATCGCCCAGCTGATCGCCCAGTTCGAGTCCGGTGAGCGCGCGGTACCGGGACACACACGCGCGTGGAGCGAACTGACCGCCATCGAGCGCGCCGACGTCCTGGGCGAGTTCCGGCTGGCCTACGCCTCCGACGCGCCGGTCAACTGGTGCCCCGGCCTGGGCACCGTGCTGGCCAACGAGGAGGTCACCGCCGACGGCCGCTCCGAGCGCGGCAACTTCCCCGTCTTCAAGGCCAAGCTGCGCCAGTGGAACATGCGCATCACGGCCTACGCCGACCGGCTGCTCGACGACCTGGAGGCGCTGGACTGGCCCGAGGCCATCAAGCTGCAGCAGCGCAACTGGATCGGCCGCTCCGAGGGCGCCCGCGTCGACTTCCCCGTCGACGGGGAGCACATCACCGTCTTCACCACCCGCCCGGACACCCTGTTCGGCGCGAGCTACATGGTGCTGGCACCCGAGCACCCGCTGGTCGACAAGTTCACCCCGGACACCTGGCCCGAGGGCACCCACGACGTGTGGACCGGCGGCCACCCGAACCCGGCCGAGGCCGTCGCCGCCTACCGCGCACAGGCCGGCTCCAAGTCCGACGTCGAGCGGCAGGCCGAGGCCAAGGACAAGACCGGCGTCTTCACGGGCGTGTACGCCACCAACCCGGTCAACGGCGAGCTGATCCCCGTCTTCATCGCCGACTACGTGCTGATGGGCTACGGCACCGGCGCGATCATGGCCGTCCCGGCCGGCGACCAGCGCGACTTCGAGTTCGCCCGCGCCTTCGAGCTGCCGATCACCTGCATCGTCGAGCCGACCGACGGCCGTGGCACCGACACGTCCACATGGGAGGACGCCTTCGGGTCGTACGACGCGAAGATCATCAACTCCGCCAACGACGACATCTCCCTGGACGGCCTGCCCGTCGCCGAGGCCAAGGCCCGCATCACCGAGTGGCTGGCCCGCAAGGGCATCGGCGCGGGCACCGTCAACTTCCGGCTGCGCGACTGGCTGTTCAGCCGCCAGCGCTACTGGGGCGAGCCCTTCCCGATCGTCTACGACGAGGACGGCGTCGCCCACCCGCTGCCCGAGTCGATGCTGCCGCTGGAGCTGCCGGAGGTCGAGGACTACTCGCCGCGCACCTTCGAGCCGGACGACGCGGACACCTCGCCGGAGACGCCGCTGTCCCGCAACCAGGACTGGGTGAACGTCACGCTGGACCTGGGCGACGGCCGTGGTGCACGCGCGTACCGCCGCGAGACCAACACCATGCCCAACTGGGCCGGCTCCTGCTGGTACGAACTGCGCTACCTGGACCCGCACAACAGCGAGAAGCTGGTCGACCCGGAGATCGAGCGGTACTGGATGGGCCCGCGCGAGAGCCGGCCGCACGGCGGCGTCGACCTGTACGTCGGCGGCGCCGAGCACGCCGTGCTGCACCTGCTGTACGCCCGCTTCTGGTCCAAGGTCCTGTACGACCTGGGGCACGTCTCCTCCGCGGAGCCGTTCCACAAGCTGTTCAACCAGGGCATGATCCAGGCCTACGTCTACCGCGACAGCCGTGGCTTCCCGGTACCGGCCGACGAGATCGAGGAGCGCGACGGCGCCTTCTTCCACGCGGGCGAGCCGGTCAGGCGCGAGCTGGGCAAGATGGGCAAGTCCCTGAAGAACGCGGTCACCCCGGAGACGATCTGCGCCGAGTACGGCGCCGACACCCTGCGTCTGTACGAGATGGCGATGGGCCCGCTGGACGTCTCCCGGCCGTGGGACACCCGCGCCGTGGTCGGCCAGTACCGCCTGCTGCAGCGGCTGTGGCGCAACATCGTCGACGAGGCCACCGGCGAGGTCACCGTCGTCGACACCGAGGACGCCGACATCGACGCGGCCACCCTGCGGGCGCTGCACAAGGCGATCGACGGCGTGCGCCAGGACCTGGAGGGCCTGCGCTTCAACACCGCCATCGCCAAGATCACCGAGCTGAACAACCACCTGACCAAGGTGGGCGGGGCGCTGCCGCGCACCGTCGCCGACGACCTGGTGCTGCTGGTGGCCCCGCTGGCCCCGCACATCGCCGAGGAGCTGTGGCGCAAACTGGGCCACTCCGACTCGGTCGTCCACCAGGACCTGCCGGTCGCCGACCCGGCCTACGCCGTGGACGAGAGCGTGACCTGCGTCGTCCAGATCAAGGGCAAGGTCAAGGCCCGGCTGGAGGTGTCGCCGGCCATCTCCGACGAGGAGCTGGAGAAGGTGGCCCTGGCCGACGAGGGCGTGGTCAAGGCACTGGGCGGGGCGGGGATCCGCAAGGTGATCGTGCGGGCGCCGAAGCTGGTCAACATCGTTCCGGCGTAAGGCCGCACGTCAGTGTCCTTCCCGGCCCCCTAGGGGTTCCGTGCGGGCAGGTTCGGGGTTCTCCTGGAACTCCGGGCCTGCCCGTCTCGTTTACGGTGGGAAGAGCGAAGTGGACCGGAGGAGGAGCACGTGGAAACAGTGGTCGCAGTCTTCGCCCTCCTGGTCGTGCTGTTCCTGGCACTCGGCGCCTACGCGACCGTGAAGGCGGTCGGTGCCGCCAAGCGCGGGGTGGACCGCACCATCGACCAGGCCCGCCGCACGGTCGAGCACCACACCCTGCGGGCCAAGTCCTTCGCCCAGCCCGGCCCGGTAGGCGAGATCGCCCAACTCCGGCTCGGCCTGCGCACGTCCATGCGCGCCACCCAGGACGCGCTGCACGCGGGCGTGTCGGAGGACGAGTCGCTCAAGGAGTCCCTCGGCCTGTTCAAGCGGCTCAGCGAGCACGGACACGAACTGGACGGCGAACTCAAGCGCCTGGAGTCCGAGCCGGACCGGGCGAAGCTCGCCGAGCGGCTGCCCTCGCTGCGCGAGCGCACCGAGCGGATCACGAGCTCGGCGGACTCACTGCGCTGGGCGGCCCAGGACCGCGCCCGCCGCTTCGCCGAGGACGACCTGGACACCCTCAGCGCCCAGATCGACGTCGAGGCGGGCGCCCTGCGGCACTGGACCACCTCGGACACCCCGGGCACCTCGGACACCCCGCGTGCCTCGGGCACCCCGGCCTCCGCGCAGACACCGCCCGCGTGGCCGCAGGCCCCGGCCGACGATCGCGCGGCCAAGGACCAGACCTGGCCGGAGGCGCCCGGCTCGGGTACCGCGCAGGAACCGACCCGGCCAGCCATCACCCCGCCGGGAAAGCGCCCCACCTATCCCTGGCAGAAGAAGCCCCGGCCCGAAAGCACGGCCTGACCGGGCCGCGTTGTGCCGTCTGCGAGCGGTTCCGGTTTCGGTCAAGGGCCGTCCAGGCGGGAGGGGCCGGGCTGCCGTCCGAGGGCTACGCCAGGTAACCTCCAGCTCATGTCCCGCCATGTCGCGATCGTCACGGATTCCACGGCCTACCTGCCGCAGCGGACGATGGAGCGCCACGGCATCACCACAGTGCCCCTGACCGTCGTACTGGGCGACCGGGCGCTGGAAGAGGGCACCGAGATCTCGACCCGTTCCCTCGCCCAGGCGTTGCAGAAGCGACGCCCCGTCACCACCTCGCGCCCCAGCCCCCAGCAGTTCGCCGAGACCTACCGCAAGGCCGCCGAGGCGGGCGCCACCGGAATCGTCTCGCTGCACCTGTCCGCCGAGTTGTCGGGCACCTACGACGCCGCGGTCGCCGCGGCGCGGGAGGCGCCGGTGCCGGTGCGGGTGGTGGACACCGGCATGGTCGCGATGGCGCTCGGCTTCTGCGCGCTCTCCGCGGCCGAGGCCGCGGAGAACGGGGGCACGGTGGACGAGGCGGTCACGGCCGCGGAGAAACGGGCCGGCGCCACCTCCGCCTACTTCTACGTCGACACCCTCGACTATCTGCGCCGCGGCGGCCGGATCGGCGCCGCCCAGGCCCTGTTGGGCTCCGCCCTCGCGGTGAAGCCGCTGCTCCAGCTGGACGGGGGGCGCATCGACCTCCTGGAGAAGGTAAGGACCGCGTCGAGGGCCATCGCGCGCCTGGAGGAACTCGTGGCGGACCGGGCGGGCAGCGCGCCGGTCGACATCGCGGTACACCATCTCGCGGCCCACGAGCGGGCGTCCGCCCTCGCGGACCGGCTGCGGGCGCGGGTGCCGGGGCTGGCGGATCTGCATGTGAGCGAGGTCGGCGCGGTGATCGGGGCGCATACGGGGCCGGGGTTGCTGGGAGTTGTGGTCTCGCCCCGCTGACCCTCACTCGTGTGGGTGGCCGAGTTATCCACAACTGGGTGGCCGTCCACGGAATTTGACCAAGATCATCATGAATCGGCGAAGTGTCCGATCCTCGAGGCATGGCACTTCGATCACGCTCACGCACACGCATCCCCCACGCGACCAGCGGCCCTGGGCGGGGACTTGGCTCCGACAGCCGTGTCCGCCCCCGCCGTCCACCCGGCCCGGGCCGCGTCCGGCAACGCCCCGCCCCGGCGACCGAACTACGGCGCCGAGCGGAGGTGTTGTTCGCGGCGCGGGATGAGGACGGACCCGGTCCGCCGTCGGAGCTGCCGGATGCGCCGAGTCCACCCCCTCCTCGGGAAGGCGCCCCGCCAGGGGACTGGCGTGAGCGGGCCGGGGCGGCTCTGCGGGAGCGGCTGCCGGTGTGGGTGCAGGCGCGCTGCGGCATGGAGCGCGGGAGCGTGCTCGCGCTCACGGCGGTGCTGGTCGTCGCGGCCGTCTTCGCCGTGCAGCACTTCTGGACCGGCCGCACCCAGCCCGTGCGGGCCCCGGAGGTGGTGCGGGCGGCGGCACCCTACGACGTGACGGAACGGAAGGGGACGCCCGAGCCCACGGCCTCGGCCGGAGCCGGCGTGGAGATCGTCGTGGACGTCGGCGGCAAGGTCCGCCGGCCCGGCATCAAGCGCCTTCCGGCGGGTTCCCGGGTGGTCGACGCGCTGAGCGCGGCCGGTGGGGTGCGGCCGGGTACGAACACCGACGGTCTCAACCGGGCGCGGTTCCTCGTGGATGGGGAGCAGGTCGTCGTGGGGGGTCCGGCGCCGCCCACCGCGGCGGCGGTCGGGGGAGCGGCCGCCGGGCCCGCGGCCCCTGTCTCCCTCAACACGGCCACCGTGGAGCAGCTCGACGCGCTGCCGGGCGTGGGCCCGGTGCTGGCGCAGCACATCGTCGACTACCGCACCCAGCACGGCGGATTCCGCTCGGTGGACGAACTGCGCGAGGTCAACGGCATCGGCGAGCGGCGCTACGCCGACCTGCGGAACCTCGTACGGCCATGAGGCGCGGGGACGGGACGGGGCCGGCGGTCGGCGAGGTCGCCCCGAGCGGGACGGGGCCGACGGTCGGCGAGGTCGCCCCGAGCGGGCCGGACTCCTCTTTCTTCCGCCGCCGCAGGGCCGTGCACGCCGCTTCCGGCAGTCGCCTGGGCGATGCCAACCCACGCCAGGAAGGACCGGCCGATCTGCGTCTGCTGCCACCCGCGCTCGCGGCCTGGGCGACGGCCGCGCTGACGCTGGACGCGGCGCCGAAGGTGGTGGGCGCGGTCGCGGCCGTGGGGCTGGTCGCCGCGATCGTCCTACTGGGCCTGGGCCTGGGCCTGGGCCTGGGACGAGGGGCGTCGTGGTCGGTGGGCGAGCGGGCCCCCGTGGGTTCGCGCGGGGCGCCGGGCAGCTCGCGGACCAGGTCCACCGTGCGGGCCCGGCGGCGCTCCTGGCCGCGGGCCACCGTCGCCGCCTCGCTGCTCTGTGTCGCCGCGGCGGCCGTCTCGGCCGGGCTGCACGGGGCCGACCTGCGGCGGGGGCCGGTGCCCGGGCTGGCACGGGAGTACGCGAACGTCACCGCCGAGGTCGAGATCACCTCCGACCCACGGCTGACCCGGCCCCGGGTCAGAGGCGACCATGTGACTCCGGACGCCGTGCTGGTCCACGCGGAGGTGCGCGGCGTCGAGGGGCCGGACGGGACGGCGGCCGGTACCCGGGCACCGGTGCTGATGATCGTGGACGCCCGTGCCCTCGCCGGTGGGCCGCAGAAGCCCTCGCCGTGGCTCGGTCTGTTGCCGTCCACGCGGGTGCGGGTGTCCGGGCGGCTGGCTCCCGCGCTGACGGGAGGCGACCGGATCGCGGCCGTACTGCGGGTACGGGACCGTACGGCACCGGAGGTCGTGCGGGAGCCGTCGGCAGCGCAGCGGACGGCCGGACGACTGCGGGCAGGGCTGCGGGAGGCGACCGACGGACTGCCGGCGGATGCCCGGGCGCTGCTGCCGGGACTTGTGGTGGGGGACACCGCACGGATCACGCCGGAGCTGGACGAGGCGTTCAAGGAGACCGACCTCGCCCACACGCTGGCCGTCTCCGGCAGCAACCTCACGATCATCCTCGCCCTGCTCCTCGGGCCGCCGGGGCTGGCCCAGCATGTCGAGCGCCGGGGCCTCGCGCCCCGCCTGGGCATCCCGCTGCGGGGGACCGCGGTGCTCGGCGGGGCGCTCACGCTGGCCTTCGTCGTGGTGTGCCGGCCGGATCCGAGTGTGCTGCGGGCCGCCGCCTGCGGAGCCGTGGTGCTGCTCGCCCTCGCGACCGGTCGCCGCAGGTCACTGCTGCCCGCGCTGGCGGCGGCGGTCCTGGTGCTCGTGCTGTACGACCCGTGGCTGGCCCGGAGTTACGGGTTCCTGCTGTCGGTCCTCGCCACGGGCGCCCTGCTGACGCTGGCGCCGCGCTGGAGTGCCGCGTTGCGCGGGCGGGGGGTGCCGCCCCGGCTGGCGGAGGCGTTGGCGGCGGCGGGCGCCGCGCAGGCGCTGTGCGCGCCGGTCGTCGCGGTGCTGTCGGCGCGGGTGAGCCTGGTGGCGGTGCCGTGCAATCTGCTCGTGGAGTTCGCGGTCGCGCCCGCCACGGTGCTGGGCTTCGGGGCGCTGGCGACGGCTCCGGTGGCGATGCCGGTGGCCAGAGCGCTGGCGTGGGGCGCGAGTTGGCCGGCCGGGTGGATCGCGGGAGTCGCGCGGGCCGGGGCGGCGCTGCCGGGTGCGGGAGTCGACTGGCCCGGCAGCTGGGCCGGTGCCTTGCTGCTCGCCCTGGTCACGGCGGTGGTGGCGCTGCTCGGGCGACGGCTGCTGGGACACCCGTGGCTGTGCGGGGGCTGCGGGCTGTTGCTGCTGCTCGCCGTGGTCCAGCCGGCGCCGCTGACCCGGGTGGTCACGGGCTGGCCGCCGCCGGGCTGGCGACTGGCGATGTGCGATGTCGGGCAGGGCGACGCGATGGTCCTCGCGGCGGGCGAGGGCACCGGCGTGGTGGTGGACGCGGGGCCCGATCCGGAGCCGGTCGACCGGTGTCTGCGCACGCTGGGCATCACCAGGGTGCCGCTCGTCGTCCTCACCCACTTCCACGCCGACCATGTGACCGGGCTGCCGGGTGTGCTGCGCGGGCGGGCCGTGGGCGCGATCGAGACTACGGGGTTCGAGGAGCCGCCCGACCAGGTGGAGTTCGTACGGGAGGAGGCTCGGGAGCGGCGGATTCCCGTCGTGCCGGCCGTGGCGGGGGAGCGGCGGTGGGTCGGTGGTCTCGAATGGGAGGTGCTGTGGCCTCCCCCGAGCTCCCGGCCGGGCTCGGCCCCGGGGGGACCCCCGTCGAGTCCGGTGCTCGAGCCGGACGGGCCGAACGACGCGAGTGTGACCCTGCTCGTGCGCTCGGCAGGGCTGCGGATGCTGCTGCTCGGGGACCTCGAACCCCCGGCCCAGCGGGCGCTGGCACGATCCGCGCCGGCGGCCTCGATCGGCGGGGTGGACGTGCTCAAGGTGGCCCATCACGGCTCGGCCTACCAGGATCCTGACCTGATACGCGCGGTGGCGCCGAGGCTCGCGCTCATCTCGGCCGGCGCGGACAACCCGTACGGCCATCCGGCGCCCGGTACGGTCGCGGCGCTGCGGGCGACGGGGGCGGCGGTGCTGCGGACGGACCAGGACGGCGCACTCGCGGTCGTGGGTACGGGCGGGGCGCTGCGGGTGGCGCGAGACTGAGGTCATGACACCCGCACGGATCGATTCCCGCCTGGATGCCCGTCTTGTCGATGCCTATCTGCGCCGTCTCGGGGTCGGGCAGTCGGCCTGGCCCACCTTCGACGTACTGCGTGAGCTGCACCTGCGGCATCTGCAGATGGTGCCCTTCGAGAACCTGTCGGTCCATCTCGGCGAGGAGATCGTGCTGGAGGAGCGGTGGCTGGTGGAGAAGGTCACGAAGAGACGGAGAGGAGGGTTCTGTTACGAGCTGAACGGCGCGTTCGGCGCGCTGCTCTCGGCGCTGGGGTTCGAGGTGACACGGCTCGCGGCGCGGGTGTACGGGGAGGAGGGGCGGCTCGGGATCCCCTACGACCACATGGTGCTGGTGGTGCGGACCGTGGACGCGGGGGAGTGGCTGGCCGACGTGGGGTTCGGGGCGCACAGCCACTACCCGCTCCGCTGGGAGGCGCGCGGTGAACAGGAGGACCCCGGCGGGCTGTTCCGGATCACCGAGGCCGGGGCGGACGCGGCGGGGGTGAAGAGCGGGCCGGGCAGGTCGGCGGAGGCGGCCGACCTGGACGTCGTGCGCAACGGGGTCCGCGAGTACCGGCTGGAGGCGCGGCCGAGGGCGCTGGGGGACTTCGTGGCGGGGGCCTGGTGGCACCGGACGTCTCCGGGGTCGCACTTCACGCGGTCGCTGGTCTGCTCGCGGGTGACGGAGGAGGGCGGGCGGATCACCCTGAGCGGACGCCGGCTGAAGGTGACGGCCGCCGACGGAGGGAGCGAGGAGCAGGAGCTGGTGAAGGACGAGGAGGTGCTGGAGGTGTACCGGGAGCGGTTCGGGATCGAGTTGGAGCGGGTGCCGGAGGTGCGGGCCGGGGACAGCGGGCGGACGGGATAATTCCGGATACAGCCGGGCACAAGGGGTTACTCATGCGTAGTGTCGGCAGATGTGTTGGTTTCCCGTGATGTGGTCCTCTGTTGCCTCGAAAGCCGCATCGGTGATCGAATGCGTCTTCGTTAACAGGTGGAGTCGAGTCGCGCAGGGGTGGCGTAGATGATCAGCCGTTGGCTGGGAAACCGTACGAACCGAATACAGCGGGCGAGTCCCCTCGCGGCGGTCCGGACTCCGGAGAACGCCGGGGTGCTGAGCTGCCGGGTGCTCGATCCGGTCAACGAACCGGTGCCGAACGCGGAGTTCGCGGTGAGCGACGCGATGGGGCGCAAGGTGGTGAGCGGCGGAACGGACCCGTTCGGGGCGTTCATGACGACCGTGCCGGCCGGGGAGTACCGGCTCGCCGTGTCCGCCGAGGGGTACACGCCCTACCGGGTTACCGCGACGGTCGGGGAGAACACGCTGGCCTCGCTCGGCGATGTGACGCTCCAGGTGGCCAGGCCGCCGGAGCTGCCGGAGCCCGGGGACTGGGAGATCGAGCAGACGCATTCGTCGATCGGGTTCACCGCGCGGCACATCGGGCTCGCCCGGATCCACGGGCGGTTCAACTCCTTCGCGGGGGCGGTGCGCATCGCGGACCGGATGGAGCAGTCGGCGATGCATGTGGTGATCGACGCGGCGTCCATCGACACGAACGTGAAGATGCGGGACGACCATCTGCGGTCGGCGGACTTCCTGGACGTGGGGCGGTATCCCACGCTGGAGTTCTACAGCGACCGGTTCGCGCACAAGGGCGGCAACCGGTGGGCCGTCACGGGTGCTCTGTCCCTGCACGGGGTGACGCGCACGGTCACGCTCGACGCGGAGTACCTCGGGCTCGGCACCGGCATGGGCGGCGAGGCGCGGGCGGCCTGTCGGGCGCGTACCGAACTGCACCGGGACGACTTCACGGTGAGCTGGCAGACGATGCTGGCGCGGGGCATCGCGGTGGTGGGGCCGAGCATTCGGATCGAGCTGGATGTGCAGATCGTGCCGAAGGGCTGACGGCGCGGAGGAGAATCGCTCCGTGAGTGATGTGAGACATGTGCTGGTGCTGCCCGACCGTGACGCCGCGGAGGAGGTGGTGCGGGAGCTTGCCGAGCGGTTCGGGGTGGTCGAGGAGCCCCGGATCGTCCGCGATGCGTTGGCGGGGGAGGACGACGCGGAGGACGCGCAGTGGTTGGTGGTGCTGGGGGATGAGACGGGGGTGCTGGACGCGGGGGCGTTGGACGAGTTCGCGGGGGAGTGGGAGGGGTGGCGCGAGGAGCCGTAGCTGCGGGGAGCCGTAGCCGCGGGGTGGGTACGCTCGCTTGCGCCGGCCGTGTTGTCAGTGGCTCGTGCCATGCTTGGCGCAATGGCCAGGAAGACTGCGAATGACGACCCTCTTGCTCCGGTGACGCTTGCCGTGGGCCAGGAGGACCTCCTGCTCGACCGTGCCGTGCGGGAGGTGGTGGCCGCCGCCAGGGCCTCCGACGCCGACACGGACGTACGGGACCTGACCCCGGACCAGTTGCAGCCCGGCACGCTCGCCGAGCTGACCAGCCCGTCGCTCTTCGCGGAGCGCAAGGTCGTGGTCGTACGCAACGCGCAGGACCTGTCCGCCGACACCGTCAAGGACGTGAAGAACTACCTCGGGGCGCCGGCCGAGGAGATCACGCTCGTGCTGCTGCACGCCGGCGCGGCCAAGGGCAAGGCGCTGTTGGACGCCGCGCGCAAGGCGGGCGCGCGGGAGGTGGCCTGTCCGAAGATGACCAAGCCGGCGGACCGGCTGGCCTTCGTCAGACAGGAGTTCCGGGCCACCGGGCGGTCCGCCACGCCCGAGGCCTGCCAGGCGCTCGTCGACTCCATCGGCAGCGATCTGCGGGAGCTGGCGTCCGCGGTGACGCAGCTGGTCGCCGACGTCGAGGGGACCATCGACGAGGCGGTCGTGGCGCGGTACTACACCGGGCGGGCGGAGGCGTCGAGCTTCACCGTCGCCGACCGGGCGGTGGAGGGGCGGGCCGCCGAGGCGCTGGAGGCGCTGCGCTGGTCGCTGGCCACGGGGGTTGCGCCGGTACTGATCACCAGCGCGCTCGCCCAGGGCGTCCGGGCCATCGGCAAGCTGTCCTCCGCGCGCGGTGGCCGGCCGGCGGATCTCGCAAGGGAGTTGGGCATGCCGCCGTGGAAGATCGACCGGGTCAGACAGCAGATGCGGGGGTGGACGCCCGACGGTGTGTCGGTCGCGCTGCGGGCCGTGGCCGAGGCGGACGCGGGCGTGAAGGGCGGCGGGGACGACCCGGAGTACGCCCTGGAGAAGGCGGTCGTGGCCGTCGCGAGGGCGGCCCGTTCCAGAGGACGTTAGGCGGGCGGGGGAGGACAATCGTGCGTGACAGCCGTATATCGCCGGACTTGGACCGGTCTGGGAAAGGTGGCGATCTCCATGGCTGAACACCCGCACGCCATGCTCGTGCGCAGAGGATACGAGGCCTTCGTCCGAGGGGACATGGACGCCCTGCGCGGGATGATGACCGGGGACTGTACACACCACGTACCCGGCTCCCACCCGCTCTCGGGCGACTTCAAGGGCACGGACGCGATCATCGACATGTACGGCCGGCTCTTCTCCGAGACCGGCGGGACGATGCGCGTCGAACTGCGCGACATCCTCGTCGACGACCGGGGCCACGCCGTCGCCGTGCACCGCTTCAGCGCCGACCGGAACGGCAAACACATGGACGACACCGGATGCATCGTCTTCCGGATCGTCGGAGACAAGATCAGCGACCTCGACGAATGCCTGGCGGACATCGAGAAGGCCAACGCGTTCTGGTCATGAACCAGCAGGCATGCTTGAGGCCCGGGTCTCCCGTCCGGGCAAGGACGGGAGACCCGGGCCTCAAGATCAAGCTGTTGGACCCGCGCCCGCGTGGCGAACGCAGGTCGCGCGCGGGTCCGAGGGTGCCGGTCGGGGGCGGATGAGAGAGGGCCCGCCCTGATTCCTTCCGGCGATCAGATCAAGGAAAGGGTTCAGCCCTTGAGGGACGTGACCTTGGTGGCCAGCGCCGACTTCTTGTTGGCGGCCTGGTTCTTGTGGATGACACCCTTGGAGACGGCCTTGTCGAGCTGACGCGCGGCAGCGCGCTGGAGCTCGGTGGCCTTCTCGACGTCACCCGCGGCAGCGGCCTCGCGGGCCTTGCGGATCGCGGTCTTGAGGGAGGACTTGACGGCCTTGTTGCGCAGCCGCGCCTTCTCGTTGGTCTTGATCCGCTTGATCTGGGACTTGATGTTCGCCACGAAGTAAGCCTCTTCTGTTTCCTGGTTTCCGACGTGTCCCGCGCTGAGAGGGCATGAGACACAGCTGTCCACGTTACCAGCGGACCCGAGAACGGCCCAAACCGGCCCCCGGTCCCCGCCCGTGGGACCATGGAGCCTACGTATCGATCCGACCCGAGCCGCTGACCCCTGCGGATATCTCAAGAATCAGGACCCTGCGTGCCCGCGACCCCTAACAATGTGCCCGAGCCGAGCCGTACCGACCCGGCTCTGATCCGCAACTTCTGCATCATCGCGCACATCGACCACGGCAAGTCCACCCTCGCCGACCGGATGCTCCAGCTGACCGGGGTGGTCGAGCAGCGGCAGATGCGTGCTCAGTACCTCGACCGGATGGACATCGAGCGCGAGCGCGGCATCACGATCAAGTCCCAGGCGGTGCGGCTGCCGTGGGCTCCCACCCACGACAAGAACGACACGCACATCCTCAACATGATCGACACCCCGGGGCACGTCGACTTCACCTACGAGGTCTCGCGGTCGCTCGCGGCCTGTGAAGGGACCGTTCTCCTCGTCGACGCCGCCCAGGGCATCGAGGCCCAGACCCTCGCCAACCTCTACCTGGCGATGGAGAACGACCTCACGATCATCCCGGTGCTCAACAAGATCGACCTGCCGGCCGCGCAGCCCGAGAAGTTCGCGGCGGAACTCGCGAACCTCGTCGGCTGCGACCCCGACGACGTGCTGCGGGTGTCCGCGAAGACCGGTGTCGGTGTGGACGCGCTGCTCGACAGGGTGGTCCGGGACATTCCGGCGCCGGTCGGCGTCGCGGACGCCCCCGCCCGCGCGATGATCTTCGACTCGGTGTACGACTCGTACCGGGGCGTGGTCACGTACGTCCGGGTCATCGACGGTCAGCTGAGCAAGCGCGAGCAGATCAAGATGATGTCCACCGGCGCGACGCACGAGCTGCTGGAGATCGGCACGAACTCGCCCGAGATGCTGTCGGCGGACGGCCTCGGCGTCGGCGAGGTGGGCTATCTGATCACCGGTGTGAAGGACGTCCGCCAGTCGAAGGTCGGCGACACCGTCACCAGTCGGCAGAAGGGGGCGACCGAGGCGCTCGGCGGGTACAAGGACCCCAAGCCGATGGTCTTCTCCGGTCTGTATCCGCTGGACGGCTCCGACTACCCCGAGCTGCGCGAGGCGCTGGACAAGCTCCAGCTCAACGACGCCGCCCTCGTCTACGAGCCGGAGACCTCCGCCGCCCTCGGCTTCGGCTTCCGCGTCGGCTTCCTCGGCCTGCTCCACCTCGACGTGATCCGCGAGCGGCTGGAGCGCGAGTTCGGTCTCGACCTGATCGCCACCGCGCCGAACGTGGTCTACCGGGTGGTGATGGAGGACGGCAGCGAGCACACCGTCACCAACCCGAGCGAGTTCCCCGAGGGGAAGATCGACGAGGTGTACGAGCCGGTCGTACGCGCCACCATCCTCGCGCCGACCGAGTTCATCGGCTCGATCATGGAGCTGTGCCAGACCCGGCGCGGCACCCTGCTCGGCATGGACTACCTCTCCGAGGACCGGGTCGAGATCCGCTACACCCTCCCGCTCGCCGAGATCGTCTTCGACTTCTTCGACCAGCTGAAGTCGAAGACGCGCGGTTACGCGTCGCTGGACTACGAGCCCACCGGCGAGCAGACCTCCAGCCTGGTCAAGGTCGACATCCTGCTGCACGGCGACAAGGTGGACGCGTTCTCGGCGATCACCCACAAGGACGCCGCGTACGCGTACGGGGTGCGGCTCGTCGCCAAGCTGCGCGAGCTGATCCCGCGGCAGGCCTTCGAGGTGCCGATCCAGGCCGCCATCGGCTCCCGGGTGATCGCCCGCGAGACCATCCGCGCCATCCGCAAGGACGTCCTCGCCAAGTGCTACGGCGGTGACATCTCCCGTAAGCGGAAGCTGCTGGAGAAGCAGAAGGAAGGCAAGAAGCGGATGAAGATGGTGGGTTCCGTGGAGGTTCCGCAGGAGGCCTTCATCGCCGTCCTCAGCAGTGACGACGGCGCCGGCGCCGGCAAGGGCAAGAAGTAGCCGCGCGGCACGTCGGAATATGGGGCCCGTCACGCGTCGGCGTGGCGGGCCCCGTGCCCTTGTTCAGGTGAAAGTGACCCTCTGTGGCCCCTTACGCGCAGGCCGGTCGCCCTCTACTCTGTCCCTGCCCGATAGTTACTCGCGAGTTAAACAAGCCGGCCGTTCCACCCGGCTGCCGTTTGACCAGCCGCCGTTCGACCAAGTCAGCCGTGTAACCCAGCCAGCCGCATCGCCGCGGGCCCGGAGGATGTCGTGAGCGACACACAGACCCTGATCGAGAACCGTCCGCCGTCCGTCGCGGGCCTCTTCCTGGAGCGCGTGGCGGCCACGCCCGACGCGGAGGCGTACCGCCACCCGGTGCCGGCCGCGTCAGGCCAGGGTCCCGACGACTGGAAGTCGCTGAGCTGGGCGCAGGCCGCCGATCGGGTGTACGCCATCGCGGCCGGGCTCATCGAGCTGGGCGTGACGCCCGAGCAGCGCGTGGCGCTCGCCTCGTCCACCCGGATCGAGTGGATCCTCGCCGACCTCGGCATCATGTGCGCCGGTGCGGCCACCACCACCGTCTACCCGCAGACCAACGCGGACGAATCGGCGTACATCCTCTCCGACTCCGAGAGCCGGGTGCTGATCGCCGAGGACGCGGCGCAGCTCGCCAAGGCGGTGGAGAAGCGCGCCGAGCTGCCCGAGCTCACACACGTCGTGGTGATCGACGCGGCCGGAGTCGAAGCCGGCGACTGGATCCTCACCCTCGACGAGCTGGAGAAGCGCGGCGCGGTCCGGCTGGAGAAGGAGCCGGAGCTGATCAAGGAGCGGGTCGGCGCGATCACCAAGGACCAGCTCGCCACCCTCATCTACACCTCCGGGACCACGGGCCGCCCCAAGGGAGTGCGCCTCCCGCACGACAACTGGTCGTACATGGCGAAGGCGATCGCCGCGACCGGGCTGATCAGCGCCGAGGACGTGCAGTACCTGTGGCTGCCGCTCGCGCACGTCTTCGGCAAGGTGCTCACCTCGGGCCAGATCGAGGTCGGCCATGTCACCGCCATGGACGGCCGCGTGGACAAGATCATCGAGAATCTGCCGGTGGTGCAGCCGACGTACATGGCCGCCGTGCCGCGGATCTTCGAGAAGGTCTACAACGGGGTCGCCGCGAAGGCCCGGGCCGGCGGCGGCGCCAAGTACAAGATCTTTCAGTGGGCCTCCGAGGTCTCCCGCGAGTACGCCAAGGCCAGCCAGGACAACTTCCGCCGCACCGGCACCGCGGGCGCCCCCTTCGGCCTCGCCGCCAAGCACAAGGTCGCCGACGCGCTCGTCTACGCGAAGATCCGCGAGGCCTTCGGCGGCCGGCTGCGCGCCTGTGTCTCCGGCTCCGCCGCCCTCTCGCCCGAGATCGGCTACTTCTTCGCCGGCGCCGGCATCCACATCCTGGAGGGCTACGGCCTCACCGAGTCCTCCGCCGCCTCCTTCGTGAATCCCGGCGAGGCCTACCGCACCGGCACGGTCGGCAAGCCGCTGCCCGGCACCGAGGTGCGGATCGCCGAGGACGGCGAGATCCTGCTGCGCGGCCCCGGCATCATGGAGGGCTACCACAAGCTGCCCGAGAAGACCGCCGAGGTCCTGGAGGCCGACGGCTGGTTCCACACCGGCGACATCGGCGAACTCTCCCCCGACGGCTATCTCCGCATCACCGACCGCAAGAAGGACCTCATCAAGACGTCCGGCGGCAAGTACATCTCGCCCGCCGAGGTCGAGGGCCAGTTCAAGGCGGTGTGCCCGTACGTCTCCAACATCCTCGTGCACGGCGCCGACCGGAACTTCTGCACCGCGCTCGTCGCCCTGGACGAGCCGTCCCTTCTGGAGTGGGCGAAGGAGAACGGCCTGGAGGGCAGGACGTACGCCGACATCGTCGCCGCGCCCGCCACGGTCGCGATGGTCGAGGGGTACGTCACCCAGCTCAACGAGGGTCTCCAGCGCTGGCAGACCATCAAGAAGTTCCGGCTGCTGCCGCGCGACCTCGATGTGGAGCACGGCGAGATCACCCCGAGCCTCAAGCTGAAGCGGCCCGTGGTGGAGCGTGAGTACAAGCACCTCATCGACGAGATGTACGCCGGAGCGCGCGAGGCCTGACCGAAAAGCACCGCTGCGGAACGGACGGTTTGCGTCATCAAACCGTCCGTTTCCGAGCACACGCGCATCACCCTTCTCACTCAAGGCGATCCACTTCGGTAACCGCTTGCTTATGGGCGGGTCCGGTCTGTCACTCTGGCGGCATTCGCCGAGCAGTCCGGGAGCTGTGCATGGGTGCCATTCCGACCCAGCGGGAGTTCTTCTCCCGTGCCGGTGGTGCGCCCGCGCACACGCCGGGCGCGCTTCCCTGCACCCGGGCGACCCTGGCCGGCGGTTCCCACGCGCCCGGCGCCGCCCGTGACCTGCTGCGCGCCGCGCTGACCGGCTGGGCCGGGCTCGGTCTGCCCGGCGTGGAGAACGCCGTCGAACGCCTCACCGAGGACGCGGTCCTCGTCGTGAGCGAACTCGTCACCAACGCCGTCGTGCACGCCGGCACCGACGTCGAACTGCTGTGCCGACTCGAAGCGCACCCCGAGCACCCCGACGACCCCCAGCACCCCGCCGTCGTAGTGGAGGTCTCCGACCACCACCCCTCCCGCGCCCCGCGCGACCACCCCGCCGAAGCGCCGTACGAGATCCCCGAGTACGGCCGCGGGCTGCGTCTGGTCGCCGCGCTCGCCGACGCGTGGGGAGTGACGTACCGCAGGGGGACGAAGACCGTCTGGGCGCGGCTGCTGCCGTTACCGCCCGAGCCGTACGACGGCGAGGACGGCCTCCCTCCGGGCCTCCCTCCGGGCCTCTCTCCGGGCTTTTCTCCGGGTCTCACCCCGGTGACCGGCCCGGTGACCGGCCTGGCGCCCGCCGCCGCCCCGCTGGGCCTGATAGAGGCGCTCGCCCCGGAACTCCAGCCGGCGGCCGCCGGCCGGGGCGAGGAGTGGCTGAACCGGGGCGCCCTGTCGTTCCTCGCCGAAGCCTCCGACCTGCTCGCCGGTCAGCTCGACGAGGATCTCGTCGCCGCGCTCACCGGCCAGCTGGTCGTCCCGCGGCTCGCCGACTGGTGCGCGGTGTGGCTGGAGGACGAGGTCAGCCGGGGGGAGTGGGCGGGCGGCCAGGGGCCGCGCCTCGCCCGGGTCTGGCACGGCAGCGAGAACCTCATCGAGGACCTGCGCCGGGCCCTGGAGAAGGACCCGCCGCGTCCCCCCGAGTCACTCACCTCGGGCCCCGAACCCTTCCCCTGGCCCGGCGCCGCCCTGGGCCCGCGCGGCGCCGCGCTCGCCCACCGGCTGGTCGCGGGAGGCCGGCCGCTGGGCATCCTGGTCATCGGGCGGGCCGGGCAGCCCGTCTTCCCCGACGAGGTCACCGGACTCGTCGAGGACCTCGGCCGCCGGGTGGCGCTGGCGATCGGCGCGGCCCGCCAGTACGCCCGGCAGGCCACCATCAGCGCGGTCCTGCAGCGCGGGCTGCTGCCCGGCGCGGTCGCCGAGATCCCCGGCCTGCGCAGCGCCCTGGTCCACGAGCCGCGCGAGCAGGGCGGGCCGAGCGGCGACTTCTACGACCTGTTCCCGGCGAGCGAGGGCCGCTGGTGCTTCGCGATCGGCGACGTCCAGGGCAAGGGCCCCGAGGCGGCCGTCGTGATCGGTCTGGCCCGGCCCTGGCTGCGGCTGCTGGCCCGCGAGGGCTACGGCGTCGCCGACGTCCTGGACCGCCTCAACCAGCTCCTCCTCGACGACGCCACCGAGGCCGCCGACGCCGCCGCCCGTGCTTTCGTCGGCCCGGCCGGGCCCGGCGACGGCCCGCAGACCCGCTTCCTCTCGCTCCTCTACGGCGAGCTGGCCCCCTTCGAGGGCGGGGTCCGCTGCACCCTCGCCTCCGCCGGACACCCGCTGCCGCTGCTGCTGGCACCGGACGGCTCGGTCGCCACGGCCGCGCGCCCGCAGACCCTCCTCGGGGTCGTCGAGGACGCCACCTACACCTGTGACGTGCTGGAACTGCGGACCGGCGACAGTCTGCTGTGCGTCACCGACGGGGTGACCGAGCGCCGCTCCGGCCCCCGCCAGTTCGACGACGGCGACGGCCTCGCCGTCGCCCTCGCGGGCTGCGTCGGCCTGGACGCGGACATGATCGCCGAGCGCATCCGCCGCCTGGTGCACGAGTTCGGCGAGCTGCCGCCGGAGGACGACCTGGCACTGCTGGTGCTCCAGGCGGAGTAGCCGTCCGCCGGGTGCTGGACAATGGAGGGCATGCCTTCCGCACTCCCCGACGGCGAGCCGGTGCCCGACGACGGCGCGCTCCCGGCGTACGCGCTCACCGGCGCCGCCGACCGCCCCCTCGGGTTCTATCTGCACGTCCCCTACTGCGCGACCCGCTGCGGGTACTGCGACTTCAACACCTACACCGCGACCGAGCTGCGCGGCACCGGCGGCGTCCTCGCCTCCCGCGACAACTACGCCGACACCCTGATCGACGAGATCCGCCTCGCCCGGAAGGTCCTCGGCGACGACCCGCGACCCGTCCGTACGGTCTTCGTGGGGGGCGGCACCCCCACCCTGCTGGCCGCCGGCGACCTCGTCCGCATGCTGGCGGCGATCCGCGACGAGTTCGGCCTCGCGGCCGACGCGGAGATCACCACCGAGGCGAACCCGGAGTCGGTGGACCCGGCGTATCTGGCGGCCCTCCGCGCCGGCGGCTTCAACCGCGTCTCCTTCGGCATGCAGAGCGCCCGGCAGCACGTGCTGAAGGTGCTCGACCGCACGCACACCCCCGGCCGCCCGGAGGCGTGCGTGGCGGAGGCGCGGGCCGCGGGCTTCGCACACGTCAACCTCGACCTGATCTACGGCACCCCGGGCGAGTCGGACGACGACTGGCGGGCGTCCCTGGACGCGGCGCTGGGCGCGGGCCCGGACCACATCTCGGCCTACGCCCTGATCGTCGAGGAGGGCACCCAGCTCGCCCGCCGCATCCGCCGGGGCGAGGTCCCCATGACCGACGACGACGTCCACGCGGACCGCTATCTGATCGCCGACGAGGTCATGTCGGCCGCCGGGTACGACTGGTACGAGGTCTCCAACTGGGCCACCTCCGCCGCCGGCCGCTGCCTCCACAACGAGCTGTACTGGCGCGGCGCCGACTGGTGGGGCGCGGGCCCCGGCGCCCACTCCCACGTCGGCGGCGTGCGCTGGTGGAACGTGAAGCACCCGGGGGCGTACGCGGCGGCACTGGCCGCCGGGCGCTCACCGGGCGCGGGGCGTGAGCTCCTGTCGGACGAGGACCGGCGGGTCGAGCGGATCCTGCTGGAGCTGCGGCTGCGGGAGGGGGTGCCGCTGTCGCTGCTGCGGGAGGAGGGGCTGGCGGCTTCCCGGCGGGCGCGGGGGGAGGGGCTGCTGGAGGACGGGCCGTACGACGAGGGCCGCGCCGTGCTCACCCTGCGGGGGCGGCTGCTGGCGGACGCGGTGGTGCGGGACCTGGTGGACTAGGCACCCGGTGCCGGGGCTGGGCGGGGGTTCGTTTCGCTTGCCCGCGCTTGCGGGGTGCCGCCTGCGCCCACCCGTGCCGCCTGGGGGTCCCCCCAGGCCCTTGAGGCACTGGGGGAGGCACGATTGCCCGCAGTTACGCGGGTGCTGTCACGAAGTCGATCAGTTCCTCGACCCTGCCCAGCAGCTCCGGTTCCAGGTCTTTGTAGGAGTTCACCCGTTTCAGGATCGCCTGCCACACCGCCCCGGTGTTCTCCGAGGGCCAGCCCAGGGCCCGGCACACGCCGGTCTTCCAGTCCTGGCCGTGCGGGACGCGCGGCCAGCCGGGGATGCCCAGGGACGACGGCTTCACCGCCTCCCAGATGTCGATGTACGGGTGCCCGACCACCAGGGCGTGCTCACTCGTGACCGACCGCGCGATGCGCCACTCCTTCGTGCCGGGGACCAGGTGGTCCACCAGGACGCCCAGGCGGGCGTCCGGACCGGGGGCGAACTCGGCGACGATCGACGGCAGGTCGTCCACGCCCTCCAGGTACTCCACGACCACGCCCTCGACGCGCAGGTCGTCGCCCCAGACCTTCTCGACCAGCTCGGCGTCGTGCCGGCCCTCGACGTAGATCCGCCCGGCGCGGGCCACACGCGCGCGTGCGCCGGGGACGGCGACCGAACCGGAGGCGGTGCGGGCGGGTCGTACGGGCGGTCCTGAAGTCGGTCTGACGAGGGTCACCACGCGGCCCTCCAGCAGGAAACCCCTCGGCTCCAGCGGGAACACCCGGTGCTTGCCGAAGCGGTCCTCCAGGGTGACCGTGCCCGCCTCGCAGCGGATCACCGCGCCGCAGAAACCGGTGCCGGGCTCCTCCACCACCAGGCCGGGCTCCGCCTCGACCTCGGGGACGGGCTTCGGCTTCTTCCAGGGAGGGGTCAGGTCGGCGGAGTACTGGCGCATTCGGATGACGATAGGAGAAGCGTCCGCCCGGTCAGAGCGACACGCCGAAACGCGTCGCGAGCGCGTCCCGCTGGGCCCGTACGAACGCCGCGTCGACGACCGCTCCGTGGCCGGGGACGTACAGCGCGTCCTCGCCGCCCAGGGCCAGCAGTCGGTCGAGGGCGGCCGGCCAGCGGGAGGGTACGGCGTCCGGGCCGGCCTGGGGTGCGCCGGACTCCTCGACCAGGTCGCCGCAGAAGACCACCGGCGGCGGGCCGGAGACCAGAACCGCCAGGTCGTGCGCCGTGTGGCCGGGGCCGACGTTCGCCAGCCGCACCTGTCGGCCGCCGCCCAGGTCGAGGGGCCACTCGCCGGGGACGAGACGGTGCGGGCGGACCAGGGCGGCCTCGGCCGCCGTCGCCTCCGGCAGACCGTTGCGGACCGCGTCCGCGCGGAGTTCCGCCGTGGACACCGACTCCAGCCCCGCCGCACCGAGGATCACCGCCTCCGGGAACGCCGCGGCGCCGAACACATGGTCGAAGTGGGCATGGGTGAGAGCGAGATGGGTCACACGGCCGCCGGACAGCTCCTCGGCCTGCGCACGTAGCCGCGCGCCCTCCGCCGGGCTCGACCCGGCGTCCACCATCAGCACCGCGTCCGCCCCCACGGCCAGCCCGACCGTGCAGTCCCAGCCGGGCAGCCGCACCCGCCCGACCCCGTCCGCGACCCGCTCCCACCCCAGCTCTTCCCAAGTCACCGTCATACCGCGACGCTAGCTGTACGACCCCACGCGGTTGGTCTACCTTGCCCGGGGTGTACCCCACGGCCGTACACTGGGCCGGGGAACGCTGGCACTCGGAACTGAAGAGTGCCAGGGGAGGCACCCAGGGGACTGGGGGGACGACTTCTGGAGGTGTGCGCGGATGCTGAGCGAACGCAGGCTGCAGGTGCTGCGCGCCATCGTCCAGGACTATGTCGGTACCGAGGAACCCGTGGGGTCGAAGGCCCTCACCGAGCGGCACAACCTCGGTGTCTCCCCGGCGACGGTCCGTAACGACATGGCCGCCCTGGAGGACGAGGGGTTCATCGCCCAGCCGCACACCAGCGCCGGGCGCATCCCCACCGACAAGGGCTACCGGCTGTTCGTCGACAAGCTGGCCGGAGTCAAGCCGATGACCGCGCCCGAGCGGCGCGCCATCCAGAACTTCCTCGACGGCGCCGTCGACCTCGACGACGTGGTGGCGCGGACGGTACGGCTGCTGGCGCAGCTCACACGGCAGGTCGCCGTCGTGCAGTATCCGTCGCTGACCCGGTCCACCGTGCGGCACGTGGAGCTGTTGTCGCTCGCGCCCGCCCGGCTGATGCTCGTGCTGATCACGGACACCGGGCGGGTCGAGCAGCGGCTGGTGGACTGCCCAGCGCCCTTCGGGGAGGCCTCTCTGGCGGATCTACGCGCGCGGCTCAACAGCCGGGTCGCGGGCCGCCGGTTCAGTGATGTGCCGCGTCTGGTGGAGGATCTGCCGGACGCCTTCGAGGCCGAGGACCGCGGCACGGTCTCGACGGTGCTCTCCACCCTCCTGGAGACCCTCGTCGAGGAGAACGAGGAGCGGCTGATGATCGGCGGCACCGCCAATCTGACCCGCTTCGGACATGACTTTCCCCTCACCATCCGGCCCGTCCTGGAGGCCCTGGAGGAGCATGTCGTCCTCCTCAAACTCCTTGGTGAGGCGGGTGATTCGGGCATGACCGTACGCATCGGTCACGAGAACGCCTATGAGGGACTCAACTCCACTTCCGTGGTGTCGGTCGGTTACGGTTCGGGCGGCGAGGCAGTCGCCAAGCTCGGCGTGGTCGGACCGACCCGCATGGATTACCCGGGAACGATGGGAGCGGTACGAGCGGTGGCACGGTACGTCGGACAGATCCTGGCGGAGTCGTAAGTGGCCACGGACTACTACGCCGTTCTCGGCGTGCGCCGCGACGCGTCGCAGGATGAGATCAAGAAGGCGTTCCGTCGGCTCGCACGCGAGCTGCACCCGGACGTCAACCCGGATCCGAAGACCCAGGAGCGGTTCAAGGAGATCAACGCCGCTTACGAGGTGCTGTCGGACCCGCAGAAGAAGCAGGTCTACGACCTCGGCGGCGACCCCCTCTCGCAGGCGGGCGGCGGTGGCGCGGGCGGTTTCGGGGCCGGTGGCTTCGGCAACTTCTCCGACATCATGGACGCGTTCTTCGGTACGGCGTCCCAGCGTGGCCCGCGCTCGCGCACCCGGCGCGGCCAGGACGCGATGATCCGGCTGGAGGTGGACCTGGAAGAGGCTGCCTTCGGCACGACCAAGGACATCCAGGTCGACACCGCGATCGTCTGCACCACCTGCAGTGGCGAGGGCGCGGCGCCGGGCACCTCCGCCCAGACCTGCGACATGTGCCGCGGCCGTGGCGAGGTGTCCCAGGTGACCCGGTCCTTCCTGGGCCAGGTCATGACCTCCCGCCCCTGCCCGCAGTGCCAGGGCTTCGGCACCGTCGTTCCCTCGCCGTGCCCCGAGTGCGCGGGCGACGGCCGGGTCCGTTCCCGCCGCACGCTCACCGTCAAGATCCCGGCGGGTGTCGACAACGGCACGCGGATCCAGCTCGCGGGCGAGGGCGAGGTCGGCCCCGGCGGCGGTCCCGCCGGTGACCTGTACGTCGAGATCCACGAGCTGCCGCACGCGATGTTCCAGCGGCGCGGTGACGACCTGCACTGCACGGTCACCCTCCCGATGACCGCGGCCTCCCTCGGCACCAAGGTGCCGTTGGAGACGCTGGACGGCCTGGAGGAGGTCGACATCCGGCCCGGCACCCAGTCCGGCCAGTCGATCCCGCTGCACGGGCGGGGTGTCACGCATCTGCGCGGCGGCGGGCGCGGCGACCTCATCGTCCACGTCGAGGTCCAGACCCCGAGCAAGCTGGATCCGGAGCAGGAGCGACTGCTGCGCGAGCTGGCGAAACTACGCGGCGAGGAACGGCCCCTGGGCCAGTTCCAGCCGGGTCAGCAGGGGTTGTTCTCGCGGCTGAAGGATGCCTTTAACGGTCGCTGACCGTGAAAACCCTTGTGAGGGCCGGATTCGGACTTGTTCGGAGGACGTGACAACATGCCGTCATGTCCTCCGTGCTGACCGGTCTCTGCCCCCATCCGATCGTGCAGGCGCCCATGGCGGGCGGTGTCTCCGTGCCGCAGCTCGCCGCCGCCGTGTCCGAGGCAGGCGGGCTGGGGTTCCTCGCCGCCGGGTACAAGACGGCCGACGGCATGTACCAGGAGATCAAACAGCTCCGCGGGCTCACGAGCCGTCCCTTCGGCGTGAACCTCTTCCTCCCGCAGCCGGAGTATGCCGAGACCGGCGCCGTCCAGGTCTACGCCGAGCAGCTCGCCGGCGAGGTCTCCTGGTACGAGACCGAGCTCGGCGACCCGGACAGCGGCCGTGACGACGGCTACGACGCCAAGCTCGCCGTCCTCCTCGACGACCCGGTGGCCGTGGCCTCCTTCCACTTCGGCGTGCCGAGCGGTGAGGCGCTTCAGTCCCTGCGCCGGGCCGGCACCCTCACCCTGGTCACCGTGACCTCCGCCGAGGAGGCGCTCGCCGTGGAGCAGGCCGGTGCGGACGCGGTGATCGTGCAGGGCGTGGAGGCCGGCGGCCACCAGGGCACCCACAAGGACCTCCCCGAGAACGACGGCTGCGGCACCGGCCTGCTCTCCCTCCTCGCCCAGGTCCGCGAGGCCGTACGGCTGCCGATCGTCGCCGCCGGCGGCATCATGCGTGGCAGCCAGATCGCCGCGGTCCTCGCGGCCGGCGCGAGCGCGGCCCAGCTGGGCACCGCGTTCCTCGCCACACCCGAGTCGGGCGCGCACGCTGCGCACAAGCGGGCGCTCACCGACCCGCTGTTCGTGCGCACCGAGCTGACCCGCGCCTTCTCCGGCCGCCCGGCCCGCAGCCTGACCAACCGCTTCGTGCGCGAGCACGGCCCGTACGCGCCCGCCGCCTACCCCGAGGTCCACCACCTCACCTCGCCGCTGCGCAAGGCCGCGGCCAAGGCGGGCGACGCACAGGGCATGGCACTGTGGGCGGGCCAGGGCCACCGGATGGCCCGGGAGATCCCGGCGGGGGAGCTGGTGGAGCTTCTGGTGGCCGAACTCGACGCGGCGCCGCCGGCACCGGCCGAGGACGGCGCGGCATGACCGCGCCGGTGTTCGTCGTGGACGAGCTGCCCACAGGGGGCGAGTTCGTGCTGGACGGCCCCGAGGGACGGCACGCCGTCTCCGTGAAGCGGCTGCGGGCCGGGGAGACGGTCGTCCTCACCGACGGCGCCGGACGCTGGGCCGAGGGCGAGGTGGTCGCCGCCGAGGGCAGGGACCGGCTGGTCGTCGGTCTGAAGGACGTCGTCGAGGAGCCGGCCGAGTCGCCGCGTGTCACCGTCGTCCAGGCCCTGCCCAAGGGCGACCGGGGCGAGCTGGCCGTGGAGACGATGACCGAGACCGGGGTCGACCGGATCGTCCCGTGGGCCGCCGCCCGCTGCATCACGCAGTGGAAGGGCGAGCGCGGGCAGAAGGCGCTGGCGAAGTGGCGGGCCACCGCCCGCGAGGCCGGCAAGCAGTCCCGCCGGGTCCGCTTCCCCGAGGTCACCGAGGCGGCAACGGCCAAGCAGGTGGCGGAACTTCTGGCCCGCGCCGACTTCGCCGCAGTGCTGCACGAGGACCGCGACTACGGCAGCGCGCCCCTCGCCACCGCCGGGCTCCCCGCCGACGGCGAGATCGTGCTCGTCGTCGGACCCGAAGGGGGCGTCTCCCCCGAGGAGTTGGCGCTCTTCGAGGAGGCCGGCGCGAGGGCGTACCGGCTGGGGCGCAGCGTCCTGCGCACCTCCACCGCCGGCACGGCCGCCACCGCCCTCGTCCTGGGACGCACCGGCCGCTGGTCCTGACCAACCCGCAGGGAGGACACACCGTGGAACTCGCCCAAGTCCGGCTGCTCGTCACCGACTTCGCCGCCTGCTACCGCTTCTACGCCGACATCCTCGGCCTCAAGCCGCAGTCGGGGGCGGTGGACGGCCCGTACGAGAAGTTCAGCCCTGCGGCGGGCTCGGCCGGGATCGCCATCCAGGACCGGGAGATGATGGCCGGGATTCTCGGCGAACTGGGCGACGAGGCGAACGGCCACCGCTCCCTGGTCGCCCTGCGCGTCGACGACCTGGACGCCTACTGCGCCCAGATCACCGCACGCGGCGCCACCCTGATCCACGGCCCCGCCCCGCTGACCGACCGGATGCGCGTCGCCCATCTCAAGGACCCCGAGGGCAATCTGGTGGAACTTCAGGAGTGGTTGCTGCTGCGGGGATCGTGACCGGACGGGGGGCTGTCGCGGCCCGGGGTCCGAGTGGCAGGCTGCACTCCATGGGGACGTCGAGGCGGACCTGGATTCTCGCGGTCGTACCCGTCGTCGCGGCCGCGGCGGTGGCGTGCGAGCCCCGCGGCGGGGTGAGCGGCGCGTCGGTGGCGTACACGACCGACCAGGCCGCGACCGCCGAGATCGGCCGCCATGACGTGGACGTCCGCTGGCTGACCTGCGTGGCCGACCAGGGAGCGGCCGACGAGGAGACCCTGGTCTCCGTCGACTGCCAGGGGAAGACCCGCGACGGACGGGACCTCACCGTGACCGGCAAGGTGACCCGGGCCGTCGACGGACACTGCGTGCGCGGAGACCTGGCGGCGGACGTCGGCGACAAGGAGATCTTCCGGGTGAGCGGGCTCGGCGACTGCGGTTCCGCGACCCCCTCGCCGGTCACCGCGCCCAGCTCCGCCCGGCCCGGCGGCCGGCCGACGGTCACGGTGACGGTCACCGTCACCCGGACAGTGCCGGGCGACGGGGCACAGAAGTGACAGAAACCCCTGACCAGACGGCGCGTCCTTGCCTACAGTGATCGGGTGACACAGCCCGCGACGTCTGCCGCATACCTCAGATTCCCGCACCTGCACGGCGAGTTGGCGGCCTTCACCGCCGAGGACGACGTGTGGCTCGCGCCCCTCGACGGCGGACGCGCCTGGCGGGTCAGCGCCGACAACGTACCGGTCTCCCTGCCCCGTATCTCGCCCGACGGCACCACCGTCGCCTGGACCTCCACCCGCGACGGCGCCCCCGAGGTGCACATCGCCCCCGTGGACGGCGGGCCGACGACCCGGCTCACCCACTGGGGCAGCCCCCAGACCCGGGTGCGCGGCTGGACCCCCGACGGCCGGGTCCTCGCCGTCAGCACCTACGACCAGGCGACCCTGCGCCGCAGCTGGGCCCGGGCCGTCCCGCTGGACGGCGGACCCGCCACCACCCTGCCGTACGGCCCGGTCGGCAACGTCGCCCACGGCCCGCACACCGTGCTGCTGTCCGCGCCGATGGGCCGCGAGGCCGCCCAGTGGAAGCGCTACCGGGGCGGCACGGCGGGCAAGCTGTGGATCGACCTCCAGGGCGAGGGCGAGTTCGTACGGCTGCACGCGGACCTCGACGGGAACATCGAGTACCCGGTGTGGGCGGGGGACAGGATCGCGTTCCTCTCCGACCACGAGGGGACGGGCGCGCTCTACTCCTCCCTCGCCGACGGATCCGATCTGCGCCGGCACACGCCGCATGGGGGCACCTCCCGCTCGAGCGAAGCCGAGAGTGGGGGAGGCTTCTACGCCCGGCAGGCGGCCGGGGACGGCACCCGGGTCGTGTACATGTCCGCGGGCGAGCTGTGGCTCCTTGACGACCTCGACGGCGCCGAACCCCGCCGCCTCGACATCCGGCTCGGCGGACAGCGCACCGACCGCCGCCCCTTCCCGGTGACCGCCGCCCGCTGGCTCGGCGGGGCCGCGCCCGACCACACCGCCCGCGGCAGTGCCGTGGAGGTGCGCGGGGCGGTCCACTGGGTCACCCACCGCTCCGGGCCCGCCCGTGCGCTCGCCGCCGAGCCGGGGGTCCGGGCCCGGCTGCCGCGCACCTTCCGCTCCGAGGGCGAGGAGTGGGTGGTGTGGGTGACGGACGCCGAGGGCGAGGACGCCCTGGAGTTCGCCCCGGCCACCGGACCCGCGGCCGGCTCGGCCCCGCGCCGGCTCGCCGCCGGACGCCTCGGCCGGGTGCTGGAACTCGCCATGGCACCCGACGGCAGCCGCGCCGCCGTCGCCGCGCACGACGGACGGCTGCTGCTCGTCGAACGGGACAGCGGCGAGGTCCGCGAGGTCGACAGCAGCGAGCACGGCGACGTCTCCGACCTGGTGTTCTCCCCCGACTCCGGCTGGCTCGCCTGGTCCCATCCCGGGCCCAGCCCGCTCGCCCAGCTCAAGCTCGCCAACGTCACCGACCTGTCCGTCAGCGAGGCCACCCCGCTGCGCTTCCGCGACTACGCGCCGGCCTTCACCCTCGACGGCAAGCACCTCGCGTTCCTCTCCACGCGCGCCTTCGACCCGGTCTACGACGAGCACGTCTTCGATCTCTCCTTCGTGGCCGGTGCCCGCCCGCACCTCATCCCGCTGGCCGCCACCACCCCCTCGCCGTTCGGCCCGCAGCGGCACGGCCGTCCCTTCGACGCCCCCGACAAGGACGAGACACCCGACAGCGAGGGCACCCCGGCCACCCGGATCGACCTCGAAGGGCTCGCCGACCGGATAGTGCCCTTCCCGGTCGAGGCCGGCCGCTACTCCGGGCTGGCCGCCGCCAAGGACGGCGTGCTGTGGCTGCGCCACCCCGTGCACGGCGTCCTCGGCTCCTCCCGGGCCACACCCGACGACCCCGACCCGAACACCGAGCTGGAGCGCTACGACCTCGTCCAGCAGCGCCTGGAACACCTGGCGGGGGACGCCGACGGCTTCGAGGTCAGCGGCGACGGAAAGCGGCTGCTGCTGTGGACCGACGGCAAGCTCAAGGTCGTACCGAGCGACCGGCGGGCCTCCGGTGACGAGGAGAGCGACACCAACATCACCGTCGACCTCGGCCTGGTCCGCCAGACCGTCGACCCGGCCGCCGAGTGGCGTCAGATGTACGACGAGACCGGCCGCGTCATGCGGGACAACTTCTGGCGCCCGGATCTCGGCGGAGTCGACTGGGCCGGCGTCCTGGACCGCTACCGCCCGCTGATCGAGAAGGTGGCCACCCACGACGACCTGGTCGACCTGCTCTGGGAGGTGCAGGGCGAACTGGGCACCTCGCACGCGTACGTCACCCCGCGCGGCGGCTATGGCCCGGGCGCCCGGCAGGGGCTGCTCGGGGCGGACATCTCCCGTCACGAGGACGGCAGTTGGCGTGTCGACCGGGTGCTGCCCGCGGAGATCTCCGACCCCGACGCCCGCTCCCCGCTCGCCGCGCCCGGGGTCGCGGTGCGGGCCGGGGACGCGATCGTCGCCGTCGCCGGGCATCCGGTGGACCCGGTGAGGGGCCCCGGGCCCCTCCTTGTCGGTACGGCGGGCAGGGCGGTGGAGCTGACCGTGACACCCGCCGGCGGGGGTGAGCCCCGGCACGCGGTCGTGGTGCCCGTCGCCACCGAGGAGCCGCTGCGCTACCACGCGTGGGTCGCGGACCGGCGGGCGTACGTCCACGAGGTCTCCGGCGGCCGGCTCGGCTACCTCCACGTCCCGGACATGCAGGCGCCCGGCTGGGCCCAGATCCACCGTGACCTGCGGATCGAGGTGGCGCGGGAGGGTCTTGTCGTGGACGTCCGGGAGAACCGGGGCGGGCACACCTCCCAGCTGGTCGTGGAGAAGCTGGCCCGGCGGATCGTCGGCTGGGACGTGCCGCGCGGCATGCGGGCGTACAGCTACCCGGGGGACGCGCCCCGGGGGCCCGTCGTCGCCGTCGCCAACGAGTTCTCCGGGTCGGACGGCGACATCGTGAACGCGGCGATCAAGGCGCTCGGGATCGGGCCCGTGGTGGGTACGCGTACCTGGGGTGGCACGATCGGCATCGACAGCCGCTACCGGCTTGTCGACGGCACGCTCGTCACCCAGCCCAAGTACGCGTTCTGGCTGGAGGGTTACGGGTGGGACGTCGAGAACCACGGTGTCGATCCCGACGTCGAGGTCGTCTGCCGTCCCCAGGACTACGCGGCGGGGCGGGATGTCCAGCTCGACGAGGCGGTACGCCTTGCGCTGGCCGCGCTGGAGACCACGCCTGCGAAAACACCGCCCAGCATGCCCACCTAAGGGGCGCGGGGAACTGCGCGATCAACCACGAGTGACCCGCACCCGACGACGATACGATGCGCACACTTAGCCGCACTACCTAGGGGACCGAATGGCAGGGGAACCGCAGGGCGACTGTCTGTTCTGCAAGATCGTCGAGGGGCACATTCCGGCGACCATCGTGCGGGAGACGGAGACGACCGTGGCGTTCCGGGACATAAACCCCCAGGCGCCCACCCATGTCCTGGTGATCCCGAAGGTGCACTACGCCAACGCCGCCGAACTCGCCACCGCCGAACCGACGATCGCCGCGGACGTCCTGCGCGAGGCCCAGTCCGTCGCCGACGAGGACAAGCAGGCCAGCTATCGCATCGTCTTCAACACCGGCAGCGGCGCCGGCCAGACCGTCTTCCACGCGCACGCCCACGTCCTCGGTGGCCGCGGCCTGCAGTGGCCCCCCGGGTGACCCGCCATGTCCGTACGTGAACTCGTGGTCCTGGGGACGGCCAGCCAGGTCCCGACCCGGCACCGCAACCACAACGGCTATCTGCTCCGCTGGGACGGCGAGGGTATCCTCTTCGATCCCGGCGAGGGCACCCAGCGCCAGATGCTCCGCGCCGGGGTCGCCGCGCACGACCTGAACCGGATCTGCGTCACCCACTTCCACGGCGACCACTCCCTCGGTCTCGCCGGTGTCATCCAGCGCGTCAACCTCGACCAGGTCCCGCACCCCGTCACCGCCCACTACCCGGCCTCCGGGCAGCGCTTCTTCGACCGGCTTCGGTACGCCACCGCCTATCGCGAGACCGTCGGGATCACGGAGGCGCCCGTGGGTGAGGACGGGGCCCTGGCGGCCACCTCCTCCTACACCCTCGAAGCCCGCAGGCTCTCCCACCCCGTCGAGTCCTACGGCTACCGCCTCGTCGAGCCCGACGGGCGGCGGATGCTGCCCGAGCGCCTCGCCGCCCACGGGCTGCGCGGGCCGGACGTCGGCCGTGTCCAGCGGGAGGGCACTGTCGGGGACGTCACACTCGACGACGTCAGTGAGATCCGGCGCGGGCAGCGGTTCGCGTTCGTCATGGACACCCGTCTCTGCGACGGCGTGCACGCGCTCGCCGAGGGCGCCGACCTGCTCGTCATCGAGTCGACCTTCCTCGACGAGGACGAGCAACTCGCCGTCGACCACGGACATCTGACCGCCGGTCAGGCGGCCCGCGTGGCCCGGGAGGCCGGTGTGCGGCATCTCGTGCTGACCCACTTCAGCCAGCGCTACTCCGACCCGGAGGAGTTCGAGCGGCAGGCGCGGGCCGCGGGGTTCGAGGGCGAGCTGACCGTGGCCTACGACCTGCTCCGGGTACCGGTTCCGAAACGGCGGTAGAACGGCCGTACGATGCGGTGATGCCCCTGCCGATAGCTGAACTGCACCTGCACATCGAAGGCACCCTGGAGCCGGAGCTGGCCTTCGAACTGGCCGCCCGCAACGGGGTCGCGCTGCCGTACGCCGACGCCGAGGAGCTCCGCAAGGCGTACGAGTTCGCGGACCTCCAGTCCTTCCTGAACCTGTACTACGAGCTGATGGCCGTGCTCAGGACCGAGCGGGACTTCGCGGATCTCGCCGACGCCTATCTCGCGCGGGCCGCCGCCCAGGGCGTCCGGCACGCGGAGATCTTCTTCGACCCGCAGGCCCACACCGCCCGGGGTGTCGACATCGGCACGGTGGTCGAGGGGCTGTGGCGGGCGCTGGGCAACAGCGAGGCCGAGCACGGGGTCTCCACCCGCCTCATACTCTGCTTCCTGCGCGACGAGTCCGCCGAGTCGGCGCTGGAGACCCTGGAGGCGGCCAAGCCCTACCTCGACCGGATCACCGGCATAGGCCTGGACTCCGCCGAGGTCGGGCATCCGCCGGTGAAGTTCCGCGAGGTGTACGAGACCGCGGCCGGGCTGGGCCTGCGGCGCGTGGCGCACGCGGGGGAGGAGGGGCCGCCGGAGTACATCACCGAGGCCCTCGACGTCCTCGGTGTCGAGCGTGTCGACCACGGGCTCAGGTGCGTGGAGGACCCGGAGCTGGTGGCGCGGCTGGTGCGGGAGCGGATCCCGCTGACCTTGTGCCCGCTGTCCAACGTACGGCTGCGGACCGTGGACACCCTCGCCGACCACCCGCTCCCCGCGATGCTCGACGCCGGGCTGCTCTGCACGGTCAACTCCGACGACCCCGCCTACTTCGGCGGCTACGCGGGCGACAACTTCGACGCCGTACGGCGGACCCTCGGCCTGGGTGAGGAGCGGCTGCGCGAACTCGCCCGCAACTCCTTCACCGCCTCCTTCCTGGAGGACGACGAGGAGTTGCGGGCGAGGTACCTCGCCGAGGTGGACGCGTACACGTTCTGATCAGCCCTGGTGGATACGGTCCACCAGGATGTCGATGACGAGTGGGGTGCGCGGGCCGAAGCTCAGCAGCACGCCGTCCTCCAGGTCGACGACCCTGCGGTTCATGCCCGCCGGGGTCTGGGCGATGCCGGGGATCTGGAGGAGGCCGTCGAGGCCGCCGACCGAGTCCAGGCCCTTGGTCATCATCAGGATGACGTCCGGCTGGGCCTGCGCCAGCGCCTCGGTGGTGATCGGGGTGAAGGGGCGGTCCAGACCGGCCTGCGTGCCCGCGTCCACCGCGCCGGCCGCGTCGAGCAGCGAGTCGGCGCCCGAGCCCTTGCCGCCGATGAGATAGACGGCCGCGCTGCCGCGCATGTAGAGGAACGCGACCTTCGGCCTGCTGCCCTCGGGCACGGCCGCGCGGGCGGCGGCGAGTTCGTCGCTCATGCGCGCGTTGAGCGCCTCCCCCGCCGCCGGGACGCCGAGGGCCGCCGCGATCCGGGTGGTCCGGGTGGTGACGTCGGACAGTTTCGTCGCCACATCGAGTACGACGACGGGGATGCCGGCGTCCCGGATCTGGTCGATGGCCTCCTTGGGGCCGGTGTCGGTGTCGGCGAGCACGACCGTCGGCCGCAGCGACAGCACGCTCTCCGCGCTCACGTCGTGCGCCTTGGTGACCTGGGGGAGCTTCTTCGCCTCCTTGAAGGTGGCCGTGATGTCCCGGCCGACGACCCGCTCGCCCAGGCCGAGCGTGAACACGATCTCCGCTACGCCTCCGTTGAGCGGCAGGATGCGCGAGGCGTCGGTGACGGTGACCTTCCGGCCGTCGGAGGAGCCGACGGTGACCGGGAGTTCGGGTGTCGGGGCCTTTCCGGCGAGGGGTACGAGGGTGTTGGCGGCGAGCTGTTTTCCGGCCTTCGCCGCCCGGGCGCTCGCGGACGTCGGCTCCGGGCCGGTCTTCGTGGTCGCCACGTCGGCGCTGCTCGCGCAGGCTCCCGTCAGGAGGGCGAGGGTCAGTCCGAGGGCGGCCAGGCGCCCTCTCCGGATAGCGCGCAATTGCCCATCCTTTCCGCTCCGCTGGTGCACTGGTGAACGATAGTTTAGGTTAGCCTTCCCTTAGTCTTGCGTGGTGGGGGTCTTCCATGGCGTGGTCAAGTGGCCTGCGCGGCCACGGAGTTGGTGCTTCTCTCGCGGTGGCCTCGGCATCCGCCCTGCTGCTCCCGATGGCCTCACCGGCCGTCGCGGCCGGCGGGACGGCAACCGGCCCCGAGGGCCAGAAACTCACCGTGTCCAAGTCGTCCGGCCTCGCCGCGGCGGGCGAGACGGTCACCGTGACCGGCTCCGGCTACAACACCGAGAAGGGCATCTACGTCGCCTTCTGCGTCGACAACGGCGCGGGGAAGACGCCCACGCCCTGTGTCGGCGGCGTCGACATGTCCGGTGAGTCGGGCGCGTCCGCGTGGGTCTCCTCCAACCCGCCGTCCTATGGGGAGGGGTTGGCCGAGCCGTACGGCGGCAGCGCCCACAAGGGCACCTTCAGCGTGAAGATCAAGGTGCGCGCCAAGGACGCCAACACCGACTGCACGGCGTCCGGGGTGAGTTGCGCGGTCATCACCCGCAACGACCACACCCGGGGCGGCGACCAGAGCCAGACGGTACGGATCCCGGTGACGTTCGGATCGGCGGCGTCCACGGGGGCGCCGAGTGCGAGTGCGTCGGCGAAATCGGCCGGTACCGGTACCGCCGACAAGGCGGCCGACGGGTCCATGGCCGGCACCGGCTCCGATCTCGCGCTCCCGGTCGGTCTCACCGCCGCCGGGCTGGTCGCGGCGGGTGCCGGCGCGTGGTTCTGGGCGCGCCGCCGCAGAACCTGACATCACCTCATATCCCCATGGGAGAACCGAATATGGCGAAGAGAACCGGCGCCGTCGCCCTGGTGGCCGGCGCCCTGTTCGCGCTGGGCGCGCCGAGCGCGGCGGCCGGCGAAGGGCGTGTGGAGTGGACTCTGTCCGTTCCCGGCGTCTCGCTCGACGCGGCCGCACCCGCCGTGCGAACCGCTGACGGCAGCGCCTCCTTCCCCACCCTCGACGGTGCCACGGACGCGCTGGAGCTGGGCGGCGCGGCCCGTCTCGAGGGCCCGACGGGGCAGCCCCTCGTCCTCGCCGGACTCCGGCTGCGGCTCGCCGGCGCCGACGACGGTGAGGGTGAGCTGTACGCCCGTACGGTCGTCGACGGCCGCGCCCGCGAACTGGAACTGGCCGAAGTGGCCGGGCTGCGGGCCTCGCTCACCGAGGAGGGGGCGGCGCTGCTGTCGTCCTGGAGCGGCACGGAGTTCGCGGCGGGCGACGGGCTGGGCGAGTTCGAGGTGACGGTGCCGGCGCCGGAGGCGGCCGTCGACCCCGCCGAATCGCCGGCTCCCGAGACCCCGCAACCGTCCCCGTCCCCGTCCCCGTCCCCGTCTCCGTCCCCACGCCTTGCCGAATCCCCGCAGCCGGCTGCCGCCGTCGCCCGCCCCGCCCTCGCCCCCGGCACCGAACAGACCGTCACCGCGGCGGGGTTGACCCCCGGAGCCGTGGTGCTCGTCGCGATCGACGGCGACACGCGCTATCAGGACGTGGTCGACGCGGACGGTCGTATCGCCCGCTCATTTCCCGTGTACACCACGGCAGTTGAGGGCGAGCACACCGTCGAGCTGACCCAAGTGGGCGCTGAACAGCAGGTTGTTGCTGTCGGCTTTACCGTCCATTGACAAACCCAAGAAGATCATAGTTAGGTAAGCCTTACCTAACTTACTAGGGAGGAACTCCATGAGAATCCCCGCCGCCCGCGCCGCGTTCGCCGTCGCCGCCGCAGGTGCCCTGACCCTGGGCCTCGCCACCTCCGCCTCCGCCGCCACCTCGACCCGCAGTGTCGTCGACGGCACCACCACCTACAACCTGTCCCTCACCGCGCCGGACACCGCCGCCGCCTCCGGCCAGGTCATCACCGTCTCCGGCTCCGGCTACAACACCAGCCAGGGCATCTACGTCGGCCTGTGCGTCGTCGACGGCGCCGCGGGAGTCAACAAGCCCAGCCCCTGCCTCGGCGGCCAGGACGAGACCGGCACCACCGGCGCCTCGCACTGGATCAACAACACCTTCGGCGGCCTGTTCGCCAACAGCTCCACGTTCGGGACCGGCGGCACCTTCAGCGTGAGCATCTTCGTCAAGGCCACGCTCGACGACGGCAGCGTCTGCGGCGAGGACGTGACGTGCGCGGTGGTCACCCGCGCCGACCACTTCGACACCAACGACCGCAAGTACGACGTCCACGTCCCGATCACCTTCCAGTGAGACCCGCGGTGGCGCCCCTCATGCAGCTCACGCCTCTCAGGAACAGACGCCCGGCGGCGCTGCTCGGCGCCGCCGCCCTCGTGGCCGCCTCCGTGGCGGTCGGCTCGCTCGCCGCCGGCCCGGTCGCGCAGGCGGCCGACACCCCGCGCACCGCCCTCGGCAGGGACGGCCAGAAACTCACCGTCTCCGCCTCCGCGAACCTCGACCCGGCCGGTGAGACCCTCCGGGTCACCGCCTCCGGCTACGACGGGACCAAGGGCGTCTACGTCGCCCTGTGCAAGGACAACGGCGACAACCGGATCCCCTCCCCGTGCCTCGGCGGCGCCGACCAGACCGGCGGCAGCGGCGCGTCGAAGTGGATCGTCCCGAAGGACTCCGCGGAGGCCCCCGCCGGGATCGCGGTGCCCTGGGGCGACGGCGGCACCTTCGACGTCGAACTGGACATCAAGGCCAAGGACAGCGGCCTCGACTGCCTCTCGGTCGCCTGCTCCGTCGTCACCCGCGTCGACCACAACGGCACCGGCGACCGCTCCCAGGACGTCCGCATCCCCGTCACCTTCCAGGGCCAGGACCCGGGCGACGGCGATGACGGCGGTGACGGCGTGGACGTGCCGGCCGGCACCGTCAGCTACACGAAGGCCGCCGAGTTCACCACCGCAGGGCGCCCGCTGGACCTGCTGCTGCACCCCGACTCCGGGAAGCTGTACGTCGGTTCGGACGACATCGTCGCCACCGCGGGCGTCAGCGAGCAGGGTCTCTACGTCCTCGACCCCGCCGACGGGAAACTCCTCAGCCACATCCAGCAGGCCCCCGGCTCCACCGGCACCCTCGGCAACCGGGTGGTCCGCCGGATCGCCGCCCCGCTCCCCGGCGACGGAGTGGTCTTCAACTACCCGCTGCGCGGCCTCGGCACCGCCAAGGACGGCGACACCTCCGCGGGCGGTGTCTGGCTGACCGGCACCGAGATCACCGGCGTCGGCCCCGGCGCGAGGTCCGGCACCACGCTGGTCGCCCAGGGCGCCGTGGTCGCCGAACGCGACACCGCCACCGGAGCGGTCGTGGACGGCCGCACCCTCACCCTCGACGGCGGGGACGCGCTCGGCGTGGACCTCGCGCACAGGGCGGCCTGGTCCAGCGACCGCACGAACGGCAAACTGCGCCGCATCGACCTCGACACCTTCGAGGTCACGGCGACCGTCGACATCCCCGCCGAGATGGTCTACTTCGTCGAACCGGACCCGGCCACCGGCAACGTGTGGGTGGGCAGCACCACCTCCGTCCTCGTCTTCGACAGGGCCGGTACGAAGATCGCCACGCTGACCGGCACCGACCGGCCCACCGCGGCGGCCTTCGACACCACCACCGGTGAGGCCTTCGTGCTGCGCGAGGACTTCGGCACCGCCGAGGACAACGGCGCGGACAACAACGGCGCCCTGGAGGTCTACGACAGCGCGACCTTCCAGCAGGCCGCCGAGCCGCTCGCGCTGGCCGGCAGCCGGGCCGGCGCCTACGCGGGCGTGGCGGTCACTCCGGGAGCGGCCTCCGTCTACGTCACCAAGCAGGAGGAGAGCAAGGTCGTCAGACTGGACCGCCGGATGTCCCCGAAGGTCGTCCAGTCCCCGACCGACCAGACCGTCACGGCCGGCGACGAGGTCTCCTTCGTCGCCTCCGCCGAGGGCACCCCCGAACCCACGGTGAGCTGGAGCGTCAGCCCCGACGGCGGCCAGACCTGGTCGACGGTCGACGGCGCGACGAAGAACGCGTACTCCTTCACCGGCCGGGCCGCCCAGGACGGGTACGAGTACCGCGCCGAGTTCAGGAACGCCGTCGGTACGACCCGCACCGCCCCCGTCACCCTCACGGTGAAGCAGCCGGGTACCGGCACGGGCGGCGGCGGAGAGACCCCGGCGGCGCCCTCCGGCACCAGGACCGTCACGGGCCCCGAGGGCCAGAGACTCACCGTCACCCCGGTCAACGGCCTCGCCACCGAGGGCCAGACCCTGAAGGTCACCGGCACCGGCTACGACACGGACAAGGGCGTCTACGTCGCCCTCTGCGTCGACAACGGCGACGGTGAGCTGCCCACCCCGTGCGTCGGCGGCGTCGACATGACCGGCGGCTCGCACAGTTCGGCGTGGATCTCCTCCAACCCGCCGGACTACGGCGAGGAGTTGGCCACCCCGTACGGCGACGGCGGCAGCTTCGCGGTGGAGTTGACCGTGGACGCCAAGGACGAGTTCACCGACTGCTTCGAGGCGACGTGCGTCCTCGCCACCCGCGCCGACCACACCCTCTCCGGCGACCGCTCCCAGGACGTGAAGGTCCCGGTCGGCTTCGTCGGCCAGGACCCGGTGGACACGGACGACGACGGCGCCGACACGGGCGGCTCCACGACCGGCGGCGGCTCGGCCTCGGGCGGCACAGGCACCGGATCCGGTTCCGGCACCGGCGGCTCGGGCACGACCACCACCGGTTCCACCCCGGGCGGCAGCCTCGCCTCCACGGGCGCCGCGGTCGGCACGGCAGCGGGCCTCGCCCTGCTGCTCACGGCGGCGGGCTGGTACGTACGCCGACGGGCGCGGGCGGCGGCCGAGTAGGTCAGCTCCCGGACCCCGGCGAGGCACCCGCCTGCCGGGGTCCGGCCGTGTCGTAGGCATCCGGCACGCGGGCCCCTCCCCCTCGCAGCCGTACCGTGTCCACGAACACCACCCGCTCGCCGGTGTGCAGCGCGACCCCGGTCATCGGCACGGCGACGACGAGCAGCACGGCCCCCAGCGCCAGGCCCATCGCCGGGAAACCGGCCCAGGCCGACAGCACGCTTCCGGCCAGCGGTCCGGCCGCCGTGCCCAGGGAGCCCGCCGAGCCGACGAGCACCGCCCAGCGGCCACGCGGGTCCAGCGAGGCGGCCAGCCCGATCAGATACGACAGGACGACCGGGTAGAGCACGTTCCAGGCGATCTGACCGGTCGCGAAGCTCATCGCCCCGGTGGCCGAGGCGTTGCCGGCCACGCACCCGGCGATCAGCACGGTCCCCATCCCGATCGGCACCGCCCGCCCCAGCCGCGTCCCGAGCGCACCGGCGGCCAGCACGCCCATCAGCCCGGCGCCGAGCGCCGCCGCGAACACGGCGCCGACGGCCGCCTCGCTGAGGTGCGCCTGCGTCAGTCCGATCCGTCCGCTCACTCCCCACAGGGAGTTCTGCACCAGGGACCAGCAGGGCATGGCGGCGGCCAGCACGAGCCCGGCCCGCAGGTTGGGCAGCGGGACACGTTCCTCGCGCCGGGCCGTCGCCGTACCGGCGGACGCCGTCCGGCCGGGCAGTCGTCCGGTCAACGGCCATACGGCGAGGGAGGTCAGCGCTATGGCGGCCAGCGGCTGTCCATGACCGGCCCCGAGGTGCGGCACCGTCAGATAGACGGCACCGGCGAGCGCGGACACCCCGAGCAGGCCCAGCGCGGAGGCGCGGTGCGGGTCGGGCTCGGCGGCGATACGGGTCGCGGCGACCGTCGTGGCCGTACCGGAGCCGAAGCCGCCGAGGACCGCGCCCGCGACGACGGCCGGTACGTCACCGGCGAGCGCGGCACCGCCGTAGCCGAGCACCGCCAGCACGAGCCCGGCCCGGGCCAGCGTCCGGGCGCCGATCCGCTCCACGCGGGACGCCAGCAGGAATCCGGCCGAGGACGAACTCAGCAGCAGCGCGCTGCCGACGGTACCCGCCTCGGTGGCGCTCAGCGGCAGCCCGGTGTCGAGCCGGCCGACCACGGTGGGCAGCAGATAGGGGGCGAGATACCCGGCCGCGAAAAGGGCAAGGAGGGGCCAGGGAAGGGTGCGGGGGGCGAACACGGGCGTTCCTGGGCGTGCGAAATGAAGCGGCTCGAAAGGGGGGGCGCAAGCCGTCGACGGACAGGAACGCGCGGGCAATTTGTATCAAGCGCGCGCTGCGCGAAAAAGCCGAGGGTGCGTGATCTGTGTCACATGTTGTTTGTGGTGGGGAAGTGCGGGTAGACGAGGCGCTTTCAACGCCAGTTCACGGACCCTCCCACCCCCGGGGCCGTCGCCTCGATCTTGCCCCTGATCTCCCGCATCACCGCCACGATCCGCTCCTCGTGCTCCGCCGTCAGGCGGGCCACGGGCACCGAGCAGCTGATCGCATCCTGCGCCGGATGCTCGTACCGCAGTGCGAAACCGAAGCCGACGATGCCGGTCACGCCTTCCTCGCGGTCCACGGACCACCCCCGCGCCCGCACCTCCGCCAGGTCCGCCCGCAGCGACTCCCGGCCGGTGTGGGTCTTCGGGGTGAGCGCCTCGTACGGCCCCTCGGGCAGCTCGCCGTCCGGGCGCTCCGCCAGCAGCGCCTTGCCGAGCGCGCCGACGTGTGCGGGCAGGCGCCGGCCGACGCGGCTGATCGTGCGCAGGTATTCGTGCGACTCGCGGGTGGCCAGGTAGGCCACGTCCCGCCCGTCCAGCCGCCCCAGGTGGATCGTCTCGCCCAGGGCCTCGGACGCCTCGTCGAGATACGGCCGGACGAGCCGGACGCGCGGGTCGGAGTCGAGGTAGCTGGTGCCGGTCAGCAGGGCGTGGATGCCGATGCCGTAGAGCGAGCCGGTGATGTCCGTGCGCACCCAGCCCCGGCCGATCAGGGTCTGCAGCAGCGCGTACATCGAGCTGCGCGGCACGCCCAGTTCGTCCGCCAACTCCTGCAGCCGCGCCGGGCGGTCCCCGCGCGCCGCGAGCAGTTCCAGCAGCTCGACCGTGCGCGCGGCCGACTTCACCTCGCGGACGCCCCCGGTTTCTGACATGAGCCGATGGTAGGCGGGGCGTCCCAGGCCATTGACGGTCGGCGTTCGCGTACCTAACCTCCATCTTCATACGTGGATGACGTCTACATAGGGAGATGACAGGGTGGCCCTCGACACGGACACGGACGCGGACACGGTCCGGCGGCTGCGGGAGGGCATGGCGGCCGGCGTGCTGTCGTTCCCGCTCACGAGCTTCCACGAGGACGGTTCGCTCGACCCCGACGGCTTCCGCGCGCATGTCGCGAGCCGGCTCGCCGCCGGCCCCGGCGCGCTCTTCCCCGCCTGCGGCACCGGCGAGTTCTTCTCCCTCGACGAGGACGAGTACCGCACGGTGGTGCGGATCGCGGTCGAGGAGGCGGCCGGGAGCGTCCCCGTCGTCGCCGGCACCGGGTACGGCTGGGCCCAGGCCGCCCGCTTCGCCCGGATCGCCGAGGAGGCCGGCGCCGACGCCCTCCTCGTCCTCCCGCACTACCTCGTCGCCGCCCCGCAGGACGGCCTGGTCGCCCAGCTGGAGCGGATCGCCGCCCGCACCCGACTCCCGCTCATCGCCTACCAGCGCGGACAGGTCGACTTCACGGCCGACTCGTTGAAGCGGATCGCCGCCATCCCCGGCGTCATCGGACTCAAGGACGGCCACAGCGACCTCGACCGCCTCCAGCGCCTCACCCTCGCCGCCCCCGAGGGCTTCCTCTTCTTCAACGGCGCCGCCACCGCCGAGATCCAGGCCCGCGCCTACGCCACCGTCGGCGTCCCCGCCTACTCCTCCGCCGTGCACGCCTTCGCCCCCGAGATCGCCAACGCCTTCCACACCGCGCTGCACAACGGCGACGGGGGCACCGTCGAGAAGCTGCTGCGCGACTTCTACGTCCCCCTCGTCGAACTCCGCGACCGGGTACCCGGATACGCCGTATCGCTGGTGAAGGCCGCCGCGCGACTCCGTGGCGCCCCCGTCGGACCCGTGCGCGCCCCGCTCACAGACCCCTCGGCCACCGACCTCGCCCAGTTGAAGACCCTGCTCAGCACCGGACTCGACCTCGTAGGAGCCGCCCTGTGACCGTCGCCGCGAACCTGACCATCGCCGACGTCCGCCTCACCCCGATCCTGGTCGCCGACCCGCCCCTGCTCAACACCCAGGGCGTGCACCAGCCGTACACCCCCCGGCTGATCGTCGAGGTGGAGACCGCCGACGGGACCACCGGCGTCGGCGAGACCTACGGCGACACCAAGTACCTGGAACTGGCCCGGCCGTTCGCCGCGAAACTGATCGGACGTCAGGTCAGCGACCTCAACGGGCTGTTCACGATCGCGGACGAGGTCGCGGTGGACTCCTCCCGGGTCTCCGGACAGGTCGACGTGGGCGGGCTGCGCGGCGTCCAGACCGCCGACAAGCTGCGGCTGTCCGTCGTCTCCGGCTTCGAGGTCGCCTGCCTCGACGCCCTCGGCAAGGCGCTCGGCCTGCCCGTGCACGCCCTGCTCGGCGGCAAGGTCCGCGACGCCGTCGAGTACAGCGCCTACCTCTTCTACAAGTGGGCCTCTCACCCCGAGGGCGTGGCCTGCGAGCAGGACGACTGGGGCGCCGCGATCGACCCCGCCGGGGTCGTCGAGCAGGCCCGGCGCTTCAAGGAGCGCTACGGCTTCACCTCCTTCAAGCTCAAGGGCGGGGTCTTCCCGCCCGAGGAGGAGATCGCCGCCGTACACGCACTCGCCGAGGCGTTCCCCGGCCACCCCCTGCGCCTCGACCCCAACGGCGCCTGGAGCGTGGCGACTTCGCTGACCGTGGCGAAGGAACTCGGCGACGTCCTCGAATACCTGGAGGACCCCGCGCTCGGTACGCCCGCCATGGCCGAGGTGGCCGCCGCGACCGGCGTACCGCTCGCCACCAACATGTGCGTGACGACGTTCGCCGAGATCCAGGAGGCGTTCACGCGCGGTGCCGTACAGGTGGTGCTGTCCGACCACCACTACTGGGGCGGACTGCGCAACACCCAGCAACTCGCCGCGATCTGCCGGACGTTCGGCGTCGGGGTGTCCATGCACTCCAACACCCACCTGGGCATCAGCCTGGCCGCGATGACCCATGTCGCGTCCACCGTCCCCGATCTCCACCACGCCTGCGACTCCCACTACCCCTGGCAGTCCGAGGACGTCCTGACCGAGCGCCTGACCTTCCAGGACGGCAAGGCCGCCGTCTCCGACGCACCGGGCCTCGGCGTCGAACTCGACCACGACAGGCTGCGGTTCCTGCACCAGCGGTGGCTCGACGACGACGGCACCCTGCGCGACCGCGACGACGCGGCGGCGATGCGCGTCGCCGACCCGGAGTGGGTCACCCCGACCGTCCCCCGCTGGTAGGAAGTGCGACGACCGCGTCCGCCCCCGCCCCACTCCCGGCACGGTGACCAAAGCGGCCCACCCGGGCCCTGCGGGGGCGTGACGGTGCCCGTCGCGGGCCCGGCGGGGATCTGACGCGACGGGCGGTGCCTGTGAGACAGACGGCGGGTTGTCGGTCCCTTGGTGCAAACTGACAGGATCCGCACCACGTCAGGGAGCACACCGTGACCGCGTCGAAGGCGACCTCCGGAAAGGGACCACAGCGCAGCGAGGCCCGGACCGATCCGCTGGCCGCGCTGCGCACCCCGGCGGACCCGCCCTGGGACGTCTACCTCACCGGCACCGTCTTCCTCGACATCGTCTTCACCGGGCTCGACACCGCCCCGGTGCGCGGGACCGAGTCCTGGGCCCGGGGGATGGGGTCGAGCCCCGGCGGTGTCGCCAACATGGCCACCGCCCTCGCCCGGCTCGGCCTGCGCACCTCGCTCGCCGCCGCGTTCGGCGACGACCACTACGGCGACTACTGCCGGGACGCCCTCGAACAGGGCGAGGGCATCGACCTCTCGGCCTCCCTCACGGTCCCCGGCTGGCACTCCCCGGTCACCGTCTCCATGGCCTACGAGGGAGAGCGCACCATGGTCTCCCACGGCCACGAACCGCCACCGGAGGCCGCGCTCGGCCAGGACGGCGCCCCTGACTGCCCGCCGCCCGCCCGCGCCGCCGTCGCCTCCCTCACCCCCGGCAAGCGCGACCCCTGGATCGCCCGCGCCGCGAGCCGGGGCACCCGTGTCTTCGCCGACGTCGGCTGGGACGACACCGGCGCCTGGGACCTGGCCGGCCTCCCCGACCTCGCGCACTGCGAGGCGTTCCTCCCCAACGCCGAGGAGGCCCGGCGCTACACCGGCACCGACTGCCCCCGAGCCGCCGCCCACGCCCTCACCGAACACGTACCGCTCGCGGTCGTCACCCTCGGTGCGGAGGGCGCGTACGCCGTGGACCGGCGCACCGGGGAGACCGCCGAGGTCCCCGCGATCGCCGTCGAGGCCCTCGACCCCACCGGCGCCGGGGACGTCTTCGTGGCCGGCTTCGTCACCGGCACCCTGGCCGGCTGGCCGCTCGCCGACCGCCTCGCCTTCGCGGGCCTCACCGCCGCCCTCTCCGTCCAGGAGTTCGGCGGCTCCCTCTCCGCGCCCGGCTGGTCGGAGATCGCGGCCTGGTGGCGCAGGGTGCAGTCCGTCGAGGGCCAGGACCCCGAGGCCCTGCGCCGGTACGCGTTCCTGGAGGACCTCATCCCGAAGGAGGAGACCAAGCCCTGGCCACTGCGCCGCGCGGTCCCGACGATCGGTTTCCGCCGCTCCGCATAGGAGTGAGCTGTTCGGATAAAAGCCCTACGGTGTTGTCAGTGCCCTGGCGTAGGCTTGAACTCGCCAGGCTGCCCTTGTGGCAGGCGAGACGCATCCGGGAGGACGTAGAGGCCTTCGGGCCGGCCTATGACGCAGACACCCACAGCTCAGACGCCCGCGCAGGGCAAGGCGAGAGCACAGTTCACGGTTCCCGCCCAGCACCCCATGGTGACCTTGCTGGGGTCCGGCGACTCGCTGCTGCGCGTGATCGAGACGGCTTTCCCGGCGGCCGACATCCACGTCCGGGGCAATGAGATCAGCGCCGTCGGCGACGCTCGGGAAGTCGCCCTCATCCAGCGCCTGTTCGACGAGATGATGCTGGTGCTCCGCACCGGACAGCCGATGACGGAGGACGCAGTGGAACGCTCGATCGCCATGCTGCGGGCGAGTGAGAACGGGACGAACGACGGCCAGGAGACCCCGGCCGAGGTACTGACGCAGAACATCCTGTCCTCGCGCGGCCGCACCATCCGCCCCAAGACCCTCAACCAGAAGCGGTACGTCGACGCGATCGACAAGCACACGATCGTCTTCGGCATCGGCCCCGCGGGCACCGGCAAGACCTACCTGGCCATGGCCAAGGCGGTCCAGGCGCTCCAGTCCAAGCAGGTCAACCGCATCATCCTGACCCGCCCGGCAGTGGAGGCGGGCGAACGCCTGGGCTTCCTCCCGGGCACCCTCTACGAAAAGATCGACCCCTACCTCCGCCCCCTCTACGACGCCCTCCACGACATGCTGGACCCGGACTCGATCCCCCGGCTGATGGCGGCCGGCACGATAGAGGTCGCGCCCCTCGCATACATGCGTGGTCGCACGCTCAATGACGCTTTCATCATTCTGGACGAGGCTCAGAACACCAGCCCCGAGCAGATGAAGATGTTCCTCACCCGGCTCGGGTTCGAGTCGAAGATCGTGATCACGGGCGATGTGACGCAGGTCGATCTGCCGAACGGGACCAAGTCGGGGCTGCGGCAGGTGCAGGACATCCTGGAGGGCCTCGACGACGTGCACTTCTCCCGCCTGTCGTCCCAGGACGTCGTACGGCACAAGCTGGTCGGCCGTATCGTCGACGCGTACGAGAAGTACGACAGCCAGAACGGCACGGAGAACGGCACCCACAAGGGCGGCCGTAACAAGCGGAAGTAGACAAGCCAGCACCATGTCGATCGACGTCAACAACGAGTCCGGAACCGAGGTCGACGAGCAGGCGATCCTCGACATCGCCCGCTACGCGCTCGCGCGGATGCGAATCCACCCGCTCTCCGAGCTCTCGGTGATCGTCGTGGACGCCGACGCCATGGAGCAGCTGCACATCCAGTGGATGGACCTGACCGGGCCGACCGATGTCATGTCCTTCCCGATGGACGAGCTCCGGCCGCCGGCCAAGGACGACGCCGAGCCGCCGCAGGGGCTGCTCGGTGACATCGTGCTGTGCCCGGAGGTCGCCGAGCGGCAGGGCAAGGAGGCGCCCACGCAGCACTCCATGGACGAGGAGCTCCAGCTGCTCACCGTCCACGGGGTGTTGCACCTGCTCGGCTACGACCACGAGGAGCCGGACGAGAAGACCGAGATGTTCGGTCTCCAGGCGGCCATCGTGGACGGCTGGCGGGCCGAGAAGGGCGTGACCGGGCCGTCGCCGGCGCCGACCGTCTCATGAGCCCCACCCTCGTCGCCGGCGCGGTCGCGCTGGTGGTCGTCGCGTGGCTCGCCGCCTGTGCGGAGGCGGGCCTCGCGCGCGTCTCCAGCTTCCGCGCCGAGGAGGCCGTACGGTCCGGAAGGCGCGGAAGTGCCAAGCTCGCGCAGGTCGCCGCCGACCCGACCCGGTATCTGAACGTCGCCCTGCTGGTCCGCGTCGTCTGCGAGATGGCGGCGGCGGCGCTGGTCACCTACGCCTGTCTCCAGGAGATCCACGGCACCACGCCGGCCCTGTTCGCGGCGATCGGTGTGATGGTCCTCGTGTCGTACGTCGCCGTCGGTGTCTCCCCGCGCACCATCGGCCGGCAGCATCCGCTGAACACCGCGACGGCGGCGGCGTATGTGCTGCTGCCGTTGGCCAGGATCATGGGGCCGATCCCGTATCTGCTCATCCTCATCGGCAACGCGCTCACCCCCGGCAAGGGCTTCCGGCGGGGCCCCTTCGCCTCCGAGGCCGAGCTGCGGGCGATGGTCGACCTCGCCGAGAAGGAGTCGCTGATCGAGGACGAGGAGCGCCGCATGGTGCACTCCGTCTTCGAGCTCGGCGACACGCTCGTACGGGAGGTCATGGTGCCGCGCACCGACCTGGTCGTCATCGAGCGGTACAAGACCATCCGGCAGGCGCTGACCCTCGCTCTGCGCTCCGGTTTCTCGCGGATACCCGTGACCGGGGAGAGCGAGGACGACATCGTCGGGATCGTGTATCTGAAGGATCTTGTGCGCAAGACACATATCAGCCGCGATGCGGAGAGCGATCTCGTGTCCACGGCCATGCGCCCGGCCGCGTTCGTCCCGGACACCAAGAACGCCGGTGACCTGCTGCGCGAGATGCAGCAGGAGCGCAACCACGTCGCCGTCGTCATCGACGAGTACGGCGGCACCGCCGGCATCGTCACCATCGAGGACATCCTCGAGGAGATCGTCGGCGAGATCACCGACGAGTACGACCGTGAGCTGCCGCCGGTGGAGGAGCTGGGGGACGACCGGTACCGGGTCACGGCCCGGCTGGACATCACGGACCTCGGCGAGCTGTACGGCCTTGAGGAGTACGACGACGAGGACGTGGAGACCGTGGGCGGGCTGCTGGCCAAGGCCCTGGGCCGGGTCCCGATCGCCGGGGCGTCCAGCGTGGTCGACCTGCCCGACGGGCGGGCCCTGCGGCTGACGGCGGAGGCGGCGGCCGGCCGGCGGAACAAGATCGTGACGGTGCTGGTGGAGCCGGCGAAGACGCGGGAGACGACGGACGAGTGAACATCCAGCTCCTTCGTGACCTCTGCCTTTCCTTCGAGGCGGCCGTGGAGGACTTCCCCTTCCGGCCCGAGATCAGCGTCTTCAAGGTCGGCGGCAAGATGTTCGCGCTCAGCTGGCTGGACCAGCGGCCCCTGAAGATCAACCTCAAGTGCGATCCGGACGACGCGGTGCGGCTGCGCGCCGAGCACCCGGGTCTGATCGCCCCCGGCTACCACATGAACAAGCGCCACTGGAACACCGTCACGGTCGACGGCGACCTTCCGGATCGGCTGGTCCGCGAGCTGGTCGAGGACTCCTACGACCTGGTCGTGGCGGGGCTGCCCCGCGCGGAGCGGGACCGGCTTCGTATGCTCGGGGCATGACCGACAGCAGCGCGCTCGACCCCGAGGACCTCAAGATCGTCACCCTGGCCCGTGCCGCGCGGGCCCGTAACGGTGTGCCCGAGGGGGCCGCCGTACGGGACTCGATGGGACGTACGTATGTCGCGGGGACGGTTGATCTGCCGTCGCTGCGGCTGAGCGCGTTGCAGACGGCGGTGGCGATGGCGGTGGCCTCCGGCGCGGAGTCCTTGGAGGCGGCGGCCGTCGTGACCTCGGCGGAGTCTGTGGGCGAGGTTGATCTGAGCGCCGTACGGGATCTTGGTGGGCCGGGGACTCCGGTGCACGTGGCTGCGCCGGACGGGCGTGTTCGGGTCACCGTTTCCGCCGGCTGAGGTACCAGGGGGGCTCCGCCCCCCTGGCCCCCCCGTTTCCCACCCTCCCACCCGTCTCGGTTTTTTTGTATTTAGTTCGGCCGGTTTTCGACCTTGCTGGTCTTCCCTCCCCACGCATCAATGGAGCCGTTGTTTCCGACGGACCGTCAGATTCACCCCCCACCGGGCCGGTGTCCGCACCCACTCGTCCCGTTCGTCCGGCGGCTGTCTCCCCACATCACAAAGGAGCCGGAAACCCATGAAAGGCAAGCGCATAGGATCAGGTGCGGCAATGCTGGCCGGGGCCCTCGCGGTCACCGGGCTCGCCTTCGCGCCCTCCGCCCTCGCCGTCACCCCGACGACGGCGACCGTCACCGCCAGCTGCGGCATCTTCGGCGGCGGAGCGGCCACGCTCACCGCCACCCAGAGCGGTACCTCCGCCACCCTCACCCTCTCGTCCACCGCGATCACCGCGCCGATCCCGCTCAGCGCGAACAGCATCACCTCCACGCTCACAATGGCGAACTCGACCGGTTCCGCCCGCGTCTTCAGCGGCACCGTGAACCCCGCCATGGCCACCGGAGCCCCCATCACCGTCGGCCCGCTCAACGGGACCGTGGCCTCGGGCGACAGCCTCGACTTCAAGGGTGGATCGCTCAAGATGGTGGTCCTCGGGATCACCGTCACCTGTACGACGAGCACGGCGCAGACGCCGGGACCGTTCGTGTTCTAACCGGTAGCAGTTGGGAACAGTGCCAACGGGCCGTCAGTTTCCCTGCGGGACCAGGAAGCTGACGGTCCATCAGTTCATTGCGCCGAGTCCATTGACTTCTCAGCCAATCCGCACCTCAATGCCCCCTGTCGGCGCAGACGAGCCGCTGCGCCCGCACCCTGGAGGAGGGGGCAATCATGGGTTCACCCCGAAGTTCCGGAAGTGCCCGGAGGTCCCGGAGTACCCGAAGACGGCGTTGGGCCTCGCTGCTGGGGGCGACCGCGCTCGCGGTCACCGCGGGCGGGGCGCTGGCAGCCCCGGCCGGCGCCGCGACCAACGTGGACTTCGCCACGCACTGCATCCCGCCGGCGATCGCGGGCCTCCCGCCGATCGACGGCACCACCACCGCCAAGATCACGGTGGACAACACCAGCCCCAAGGTCGGCGACACCGTAAAGGTGACCTACACGGTGGTCACGGCCGCCGCGAGCAACCCCACCGCGATCGACCTGCCGGCCGACATCATGACGCCGTCGGGCAAGGTCACCCTGGGCGGCGCGCAGACCGGCGACGTCACCGTCGCGGGCCCGCGTGAGAACGAGCCGGTGAAGGGCTACGCCCCCTTCCCGTCGTTCTCGATGACCGGCACGTTCACCGTCACCTCGCCCGGCGCGATCACCCTCTCGCCCGGCGACTACAACATCCACACCAGCTACATCCTGGAACTGGACACCGTCTGCACGGTGACCAACCCGCCCGCCCCGGTGTCGGAGACCATCACCGCCGCCGCCAACCCACCGGCCAACACCCGCGCCATCAGCCTGGGTTCGGCCTCCGGCAGCCCCGGCGACCCCGTCACCTTCACCGGCGGTGACTTCACGCCGGGCGCCACGGTCACCGTCGCCGGGCGCTCCGGATCCGACGAGACCGCGGACAAGACCACCGTCACCGCGGACTCCTCGGGCGGCATCTCCGGCTCCCTCGTCGTCAACGACCTCAGCACCTCCGGGATCGTGGCGTACGAGGGCAGCGCCTGGAGTTCCGACCTGGGCGCGGGACCCGTCGCGTACGTCGTCATCGACGACACGCCCGTACCCGAGGGCAGTCAGAAGCTGACGACGACCGTGAAGGCGGGCAGCCTGTCGATGTCCCAGGACGCGGACGCCGTGGCGATGTCCGCGGTCGACTTCGGCACCGGCAACGCCTCGACCGGGGATCTCAACCCGGTGACGGTCAAGGACTTCCGCGGTGGACCCGCGGGCTGGTCCCTGACCGGCGAGGTCACCGACTTCATCGGTCACGGCGCCAAGATCGACGGCGACCTGCTGAGCTGGACGCCCGCCTGCTCAACCAAGGCGGACAGCCCGAGCACCTGTCAGGCCGGGTCGGCCGGCGTCGTGGGCAGCGCGGGGGCGACCCTCGCGTCCACCCCCGACGGCACGCTCACCGGCGGTGAGTTCACCGCGAAGGCCGGACTCTCCCTCGACGTACCGGCGTTCACGCCTCCGGGCAGCTACGTCGGCGTCCTGACGCTCACGCTCACCTGACGGCCCGCTTTCCGTCCACCGGTGGCCGGGCGGCCCTCCTCACAGGTCCGCACCCGCCCGTCCACCGAGCCGAGCCCTTCGATCCGCCGCCGGGGGTCCGCACCCATGCCGCGCAAGCCGTACGTCCTCCTCCTGACCCTGCTTCCGCCTCTGCTTCTGTGGTTCCTGCCGGCGTCACCCGCCCGGGCCGCCGACAACGGGAGCTGGTCCGTCTATCCCGTCTCCTCGGCCGTCGCCGCACGGCCGTACTTCTATGTCTCCGCCGACCCCGGCCAGACGATCGAGGACAAGGTCGTCGTCGCCAACAAGACGGACGAACCGCTGACCTTCCGGCTCTACGCCGCCGACGCCTACAACACCGCCCGCGACGGCGGCTTCGCCGTGAAGTCGGCCGGTGAGCGGATGCGGGGCGTGGGGGCGTGGGCCGACCTGCCGAAGGACCGGGTCACCGTGCCCGGCGGCAAGACGGTCACCGTGCCGTTCACCATCAAGGTGCCCGAGGGCGCGGAGCCCGGCGACCACCCGGGGGCGATCGTCGCCCTCGACGAGCGGATCGACGCGGGCGACGGCTCGGTGGCCCTCGGTGTGCAGCGAGCGGTCGGCGCCCGTGTCTACCTCTCGGTCGGCGGCCCCACCCTGCCCGCGCTCGCCGTCGAGAACGTCCACATCAGCCACCACCAGCCGCTGATCCCCGGCCTCGGCGACAGCACGGCCACGATCTCCTACACCCTGCGCAACACCGGAAACGTCACCCTCGAACCGAAGGTCGCCCTGAAGGCCCACGGCCTCTTCGGCCGCACCCTCCTCACCCGCGACCTGAAGAAGATCCCCTCCCAACTCCTCCCGGGCCAGAGCGTCCGCCTGACGGAACAGTGGCGCGGCGCACCCCAGCTGGACTGGGCGGACGTACGGCTGACGGCCAGCGCCACCGGCACGAAGGAATCGGCGACCGCGTCGTTCGTGGCCATCCCGTGGCTGGTGGCGGGGTTCGTGGCAGCGGCGACGGCAGCGGGCGTGTGGCTTCTCCTCAGGCTGCGCCGGTCGCGCCCCAAAGGGGCGCGGGGCGGTGGCGCCATGCGGCTCCGCCGCGGGGCGCCACCAGCCCCCACGCAGCCGCAGCCGACGATCCACGCATAACCCCTGATGTACGGCAGGCCCCCGTGGATCAGGGACAATGGGCCCCATGAGCGTTCGTACCCAGTCATCCGAGCGGTCGGGCGAGCCCGCCCACCGCGCCGGCTTCGCGTGTTTCGTGGGCCGCCCCAACGCGGGCAAGTCCACCCTGACGAACGCTCTGGTCGGGAAGAAGGTGGCGATCACCTCCAACCGTCCGCAGACCACGCGGCACACGGTACGGGGCATCGTGCACCGTCCGGAGGCGCAGCTGATCCTGGTGGACACGCCGGGGCTGCACAAGCCGCGCACGCTGCTGGGCGAGCGGCTCAACGACGTCGTCCGCGCCACCTGGGCGGAGGTCGACGTGATCGGCTTCTGTCTGCCGGCGAACGAGAAGCTGGGCCCCGGCGACCGCTTCATCGCCAAGGAGCTGGCCGGGATCAAGCGGACGCCGAAGGTCGCGGTCGTGACGAAGACCGACCTCGTGGACTCCAAGACGCTCGCCGAGCAGCTCATCGCCATCGACCAGCTGGGCAAGGAGCTGGGCTTCGAGTGGGCGGAGATCGTGCCCGTCTCGGCGGTCGGCGACAAGCAGGTCGGGCTGCTGGCCGACCTGCTGATCCCGATGCTCCCGGAGAGCCCGCCGCTCTACCCCGAGGGTGATCTGACGGACGAGCCCGAGCAGGTGATGGTCGCCGAGCTGATCCGCGAGGCGGCCCTCGAGGGCGTGCGTGACGAGCTGCCGCACTCCATCGCGGTGGTCGTCGAGGAGATGCTCCCGCGCGAGGACCGCCCCGCCGACCGGCCGCTCCTCGACATCCACGCCAACATCTACATCGAGCGCACCAGCCAGAAGGGCATCATCATCGGCCCGAAGGGCAGCCGCCTGAAGGACGTCGGCATCAAGTCCCGCCAGCAGATCGAGGCGCTCCTGGGGACGCCCGTCTTCCTGGACCTGCATGTGAAGGTCGCGAAGGACTGGCAGCGGGATCCGAAGCAGCTGCGCAAGCTGGGGTTCTGAGGTTTCGGTGGGGTCGGCTGGCGTCGGCATCAAGTCCCGCCAGCAGATCGAGGCGCTCCTGGGGGCGCCTGCCGCGCGGCGGTAGCCGCACATGGGTGCAGCCTCGACCTGCATGTGAAGGTCGCGAAGGACTGGCAGCGGGATCCGAAGCAGCTGCGCAAGCTGGGGTTCTAGGCGGGCTGCGGGGACATGTCCTGCGTCCCCACCACCCGCAGCAGCCGCAGCCGCTCGTAGGTCTCCGTGCCCGGCCGGGCCGAGTGGACGATCAGGAGCTGGTGGTGCTCGTGGCTGAGCAGGACCTCGCAGTCCAGGTCCAGCAGGCCGACCACCGGGTGCAGGAAGCGTTTCGTCGCCTTGTGGCGCAGTGACACCTCGTGCTCGTCCCAGAGGCGCGCGAACTCCTCGCTGCCCGCCCGGACTTCGGCGACCAGCGCGGCCGGTTCCGGGTCGTCGGGGCGGGCGGCGGTCACCGCGCGCAGATTGGCCACGGAGGCGCGAGCGTGTTCCGCCCGGTCCTCCTCCGGGAACAGGGCACGCGCGTCCGGGTCCAGGAAGTACAGGCGGACCAGGTTGCGCTCGCGCCGGGGGCGGGACATCACATCACCGGTCAGGGCCCTGCCCATCGCGTTCTGCGCCAGCACCTCGCCGCAGTCGGTCACCACCTGCGCCGGTGTGTCGTCCAGCCGGTCGAGGATCAGCATCAGGCCGGGCGAGACATGCTTCGAGGCCGTCTCCCGGCGTGGGGGCTCCTCGTCGGTGAGGTGGAACAGATGGTCGCGCTCGTCGGCGGTCAGGCGCAGCGCGCGGGCCAGCGCCGTCAGCATCTGGCGGGACGGTCGCGGGCCCCGGCACTGCTCCAGGCGCGTGTAGTAGTCCACGGACATGCCCGCCAGCTGGGCCACCTCCTCGCGGCGCAGCCCGGGTGTACGGCGTCGCGGGCCCGGGGCGAGGCCCACGTCCGACGGGGTCAGACGGGCGCGGCCACGGCGCAGGAAGTCGGCGAGTTCGGAACGGTTCACTGCCACCCCTCCAGGCTGCGTCACTTCGCCCGCCTTATCCAGGGAGTGTCGATCCCCCGATCCGCAGGTCTCTCCCGGTCCTCCCGGCTCCGCCCGAGGGTGGAGGCACCAGAACGTGAGGAGAAGATCATGTCGGTCTCGAAAACGATGTCGATTTTGGTGACGGGTACGACGGGGCAGGTCGGCCGGCGGTTCGTGCCGAGGCTGCTGGCGCAGCGGGCGGCGGGGGAGCAGGTACGGGTGCTGGTGCGTGACGCGGCCCGCGCCGAGCGGTTCGCGGAGCTGGGCGCCGAGGTCGTGGTCGGCGATCTGCGGGACGAGGAGGCGCTCGGCAAGGCGGTCGCAGGAGTGGACGCGGTGGTGAACGTCGCCGCGTCCTTCCGCGGGGTGCCCGACGAGGAGGCGTGGGCCGTCAACCGGGACGCTGCGGTGGCCCTGGGCCGCGCCGCGCTGGCCTCCGGGGTGCGGCGGTTCGTGCAGGTCAGCACGGGGATGGTGTACGGCGTCGGGAGGGGCCGCCCGCTGACCGAGGAGGACGAGAGCCGGCCCGGCGGGGAGATGTGGGGCGCCTACAACGAGTCCAAGGTGGCGGCCGAGCGGGAGCTGCTCGCGCTGGAGGGGCTGGACGTGCGGATCGGACGGCTGCCCTTCGTCTACGGCGACGGCGACCCGCACCTCGCCCAGTCGTTGCGCTGGGCCGCGCACTGGGCGTCGGCCCAGCGGCTCCAGATGGCCCACCACGCCGACGTCGCCCAAGGGCTGCTGCGGCTCCTGTACGCGCCGGGGGTGAGCGGGCCGATCTACAACATCGCCGACGACGCCCCGGTCACGACGGTCGAGCTGTACCAGCTCAACGGCGTCGAGGTGCCCGCGGACCTGGACACCCGGACCGACCCCGACCCGTGGTTCGGGATCATGTCCACCCGGCGCATCCGCCGGGACCTCGGCTACCGGCCCCTCCACCCGAGCGTCTGGTCGGCCCGGGACGCCGGAGTCCTGTAAGCCCCTGGTCGGCTAGTCCACGCCCCTGATCCGCCCCACCAGCACCGCCCCCGCCAGCCCGATCACGGCGGCCACCAGGTACAGCACCCGGTAGCCGCCGAGATAGGTCACGATCGGCGCGGCGAGGGCGGGTGCGGCGACCTGGGGCAGGGCGTTCGCGACGTTGATGACGCCGAGGTCCTTGCCCCGGTCCACAGCCGTCGGCAGGACATCCGTCATCAGCGCGAAGTCGACCGAGGTGAACACCCCGAAGCCCACCCCCAGCACCGCCGCCGCGACGATCGCCCCCGGCCAGGTCTGCCAGGCCGCCAGGCCCGCCGTCGCCACCGCCATCAGCACACCGGACCAGATCACGAACGGCTTGCGCCGGCCCACCCGGTCCGACCAGACGCCCCCGACCACCACCGTGGCGAGCAGCGTCAGACCGTTCACCGCGGTCAAAATCAGCACGCCCTGGTCGGGGTCGGCGTAGTGCAGCCGGTCGCGCAGGTAGTACAGCAGGTACAGCAGCACCAGCGCGTTGCTCAGGTTCATCAGGAAGCGGGTCAGCCAGGCCCAGCCCAGGTCGGGATACCGGCGCGGGCTGAGCCAGAAGCCGGCCGCGAACCGCCGCCAGGACCACTGAGGCCGGTCCTCCGGCGCCAGCCGCAGATCCTCGTAGCGCCACACGTACGGCAGCACGCCCACCGCCGTGAACACCGCGCACGCCACATACCCGGCCCCGACGCCCCCGGCGACGGTCGCCAGACCCGTCCCGCCGACCACGCCCAGGATCTGCGCGGCCCCCAACCAGCCGCCCACCGAGCCTCGTTGGAGCCGGGGCACCCGGTCGGGGACGGCCGCCGTCACCGCCGCGAAGGCCGCGTTGAGGGTGAGCTGGACCAGGCACCAGCCCAGCATCATCGTCCACATGCCGCCCGCGCCCGCGAGCAGCAGCAGGGACAGCGCCCCGCCCGCCGCGCCCGCCACGATCCACGGGGTGCGCCGGCCGCGCCGGGACGTCGTACGGTCCGACAGCGCGCCGAAGAGCGGGTTCGCGCCCAGCGACACGACCGCGCCGACGCCGGTGACCCAGGCCAGCATGGTCTCCTTGGACATGCCGGAGCCGGGCGCGAAGTCCTTGGCCTGGGAGGCGAGCAGGATCTGCAGGGGGCCGTACCAGCCCACCCAGATCGCCCCGTTGGCGAGCGAGAGTGCCGACGCCCAGCCCCGGCCGACCCGTTCGACGGGCTCGGCCAGAGCCGAGGAGGCTGTCGTCGTCATCTCTGATCCCGGAGGGCCTGCGCCCGCAGAACGTCCCGCAGCCAGCCGTACGACGCCTTCGGGGTCCGCTCCTGCGTCGCGTAGTCGACGTGCACCAGGCCGAACCGGCGCTCGTAACCCTCCGCCCACTCGAAGTTGTCGAGGAGGGACCAGACGAAGTAGCCCCGGACGTCGACGCCGGCCTCGACCGCCTTGTGCAGGGCGCGGATGTGGCCGTCCAGGTAGGCGATGCGGTCCTGGTCGTCGAGGCCCTCGTAGGAACAGCCGTTCTCCGTGATGACCACCGGCGGGAGGCGGTCGCCGTAACGGTCCTTGAAGTCGGTCAGCAGCTCGGTGAGGCCCTCGGGGACCACCGGCCAGCCGAAGTCCGTCGCCGGGACACCCTCGATCTCCTGAACGGAGAAGGGGAGTTCGGCCGGCATGGTGATCCCGCCGAACTCGATCTCGGTGCCCTGCGGGGCGCCGACCCTGGTCGGGGCGTAGTAGTTGACGCCGTACCAGTCGAGGGGCTCGGAGATCACCTTCAGGTCGGAGGCGACATCCCCCGGCATCAACTCGCCCAGGCCCGACGGGTATTCGCCCAGCAGCAGCGGCTCCGCGAAGAGACGGTTGAGCAGGACGTCGTAGAAGGCCGCCGCCTCCAGGTCGGCCGGTTCCTGGGAGGCGGGCCAGGTCGGGCCGTGGGAGTTGGCGACGCCGATGTCCGTGGCACCGGCCGCGCGCAGGGCCCGTACGGCGAGACCGTGGGCCAGGAGCTGGTGGTGGGCGACCGGCAGCGCGTCGAAGAGCAACTGCTTGCCGGGGGCGTGGGTGCCGAGCGCGTGGCCCAGCAGGGTGTGCTCGGCGGGCTCGTTGAGGGTGATCCACTTCTTCACCCGGTCGCCGAGGTGGTCCACGACCACGGACACGTAGTCGGCGAACCGGGACGCCGTGTCCCGCTCCAGCCAGTCCAGTCCGGCCGGCAGGTCCCAGTGGAAGAGGGTCGGGACCGGGCGTACCCCCGCTGTCAGCAGCTCGTCGACGAGACGGTCGTAGAAGTCCAGGCCGCCCGTCGCGTTCACGCGGGGCCAGGAGACCGAGAAGCGGTACGCGTCGACGCCGAGGCCCTTCAGCAGGGCGACGTCCTCGCGGTAGCGGTGGTAGTGGTCGCAGGCCACCGCCGCCGTCGAGCCGTCCTTCACATGCCCCGGCGCGGCCGTGAAGACGTCCCACACGGACGGCTCGCGCTCGTCCACCGCGCCCTCGATCTGATGGGCGGAGGTGGACACACCCCACAGGAAGCCGGCCGGGAACTGGGGTATCTGGTTCGCCGCGTCGCGCGGATCGTTCGCCATGGGCGGGATCATCCTTACCCACCGGTAAGGAAGTCAACGCCCCAGCGGGAAGTGGAGGTTACGCACCTTCCTTCAGCACGCGGGAGACCAGTTCGCGCTGCTCTTCCGTGAGCCGGGGGTCGGCCGCGTACACCGTCCTCCCGTCGATCGTGATCTCGTACGAGAACCCGTCCGGCACGCCGGCCGGACGTGACCGCCCGCAGTCCGCGAGGACCCGTTCCGCCAGGGACTCGAACTCACGGGCATCGGGCCGCCCCGAGGTGATCACCTCGGCACTGCGCTCGATGCCCGCGAACCCGCCCGTGCGCCTCACCTGAATACGCATGGGTCTCTGTCTACCCCCGGTCAGGGAATCCGCACCCCGACCTGCTCCCAGGCCTTCCGCACGGCCGAGAACTCGTCACCGCCGTCGCCGAACCGCTCGCGCGCGGCCTTCACCGTGAGCTTGGCGAAGTCCTTGAACATGGCCCGCTCCGAGAGCTCGCCGCCGGTCAGCACGTCGTACCAGATCTGGCCCGCCTTCTCCCAGGCGTGGCCGCCCAGGGCGGTGGCGGCCAGGTAGAACGCGTGGTTGGGGATGCCGGAGTTGATGTGGACGCCGCCGTTGTCGCGGCCGGTGCGGACGTAGTCGTCCATGGTCGCGGGCTGCGGGTCCTTGCCGAGGACGTCGTCGTCGTACGCCGTGCCCGGGGCCTTCATCGAGCGCAGGGCGGTGCCGGTGACGCCCGGGGCGAGCAGCTCGGCGCCGATCAGCCAGTCGGCCTCGCCGGCGGTCTGGCCGAGGGAGTACTGCTTGATGAGCGAGCCGAAGACGTCGGACATCGACTCGTTGAGGGCGCCCGGCTGGCCGTAGTACGTCAGGTTCGCCGTGTACTGCGTGACGCCGTGGGTGAGCTCGTGCCCGATGACGTCGATGGAGTTGGTGAAGTCGACGAAGATCTCGCCGTCGCCGTCGCCGAACACCATCTGCTCGCCGTTCCAGAACGCGTTGTTGTAGCCCTCGTCGTAGTGGACGCTGGCGTCCAGCGGGAGGCCGTCGCCGTCGATGGAGTGGCGTTGGTAGGCCTTGAGGTACAGCTCGAAGGTGGCGCCGAGCCCGGAGTAGGCGCGGTTGACGGTGGCGTCCCGGCCGGGGTCCTGGCCCTCGGAGCGGACCTTGCTGCCGGGCAGGTCGGTGCCGTGCTCGCAGTCGAAGACGGTGCGCATCGGCTGCTCCGACGGTGCCTTCGCCGTCGGGGTGGCCGCCAGGCGGAACTCGGTGGTCACCCGGCGCCTGGCGCGCAGTTCGGCGTCGCGCATGAGAGTGCGCTGGGCGGGACCGGAGAGTGCGGGGTTGTCGTTCCGCGCCAGCTTGTCCAGGACATGCGGCGGTACGACGGTGCAGAAGACGGGCTCGAAGCCCCCGTTCGTCATCATGAACGGCACCTTTGCACTGTGTTATGCCGCTGTCACTACCGGCAACTATGTTTGGTGAAAAACGGTGACAAACGCTCCGGTACCACCGGGCCGAGTGGTATAGCGCACGTTTCGCCCCTTTGCTCCCACCGGTCCCGCATACTGATACGGACCCGCGCGGCACAGGTGGCTCGGCTACAGTGCTCAGCACTATGCGTATGGGGCTGCTTCTCCTTAGCTGCCGCGGCGAGGGCCTGTAGTCGAGGCCGACTCCCTCCCCGCGGAGCTTGGTGTTGCGTGTCGGCCGTCCTTCCGTTCCGGACATTCTCCGGTCCTCCCGAGGAGCCACCGCACCATGGCGAACCGCCAGCAGCCCAGCCAGATGCCGATCCACAAATACGGTCAGTACGACCAGGTCGACATCCCCGACCGCACCTGGCCGAACAACCGGATCACCGTCGCCCCCCGCTGGCTCTCCACCGACCTGCGCGACGGCAACCAGGCCCTGATCGACCCCATGTCGCCCGAGCGCAAGCGCCGGATGTTCGACCAGCTGGTCGCCATGGGCTACAAGGAGATCGAGGTCGGCTTCCCGGCCTCCGGCCAGACCGACTTCGACTTCGTGCGCTCGATCGTCGAGGAAGAGGGCGCGATCCCGGACGACGTCACGATCTCCGTACTGACCCAGGCCCGTGAGGACCTGATCGAGCGGACCGTGGAGTCCCTGAAGGGCGCCAGGCGGGCGACCGTCCACCTGTACAACGCCACGGCCCCCGTCTTCCGCCGGGTCGTCTTCCGCGGCTCCAAGGACGACATCAAGCAGATCGCCGTCGACGGCACCCGCCTGGTGATGGAGTACGCCGAGAAGCTGCTGGGCCCCGAGACGGAGTTCGGCTACCAGTACTCGCCGGAGATCTTCACCGACACCGAGCTGGACTTCGCCCTGGAGGTCTGCGAGGCGGTGATGGACGTCTACCAGCCCGGCCCGGGCCGCGAGATCATCCTCAACCTGCCGGCCACCGTGGAGCGGTCGACCCCGTCCACGCACGCGGACCGCTTCGAGTGGATGAGCCGCAACATCTCCCGCCGCGAGCACGTCGTCATCTCCGTCCACCCGCACAACGACCGCGGTACGGCCGTGGCCGCCGCCGAGCTGGCGCTGATGGCCGGCGCCGACCGCGTCGAGGGCTGTCTGTTCGGCCAGGGCGAGCGCACCGGCAACGTCGACCTGGTCACCCTGGGCATGAACCTCTTCTCCCAGGGCGTCGACCCGCAGATCGACTTCTCCGACATCGACGAGATCCGCCGTACGTGGGAGTACTGCAACC